>NZ_JBVBUV010000109.1:0-8652 GCF_057445395.1 Litorivivens sp. | reverse complement strand
ATCGCCTTACATGGCGCTCCGTCAATCCCAACATTGAGGCTGCTTCGGATTGCGTTAACCGCCGGTCCTTGAGCCGGCTTAAAACAGCTAGACGATCCAATTCCACGTGACTCATAGAAACTAGTCCAGTCATCTGATGTCCTCCATAAGCCTGAAAGCCCACCTAATAGTAGGTACAGGCGTATGGAACCGGACATTTCTAAATTGCTAAAACCGGACATTATTGTATTGCGTCTACACTCCTAGTGCGGATAATACATGTTATGTTAAATAATATGCGGAAGCGCTGCTCCCAATAGAGGGTCTCGGGCAATATCCCGCGATTTTTCTAAAGTGATGTAGTGGTATCGTGTATTTAGCCGCCAAATTTTGAGTGTATTATCACTCACAGAGAAAGTTGGGTGCCAAAATCACTATGCCTCTACACTACGACGCACTAACGACTGGCAATATCATTTCGCCTCGAACATTTTCCCGATATTTCAAGAAGCATAATTGAGTATCTTAAGCCTCTACCCTAGGGATTTAGGCAAGGGTAGATTCGGCAGTAAGCGTAGCTGGACGCTCTAGCTTTAAACGAAGTGGTGGGAGCTTTTGGCTCGAGTCTAAAGTGCCCGTAGCAGAAGTTGCTTGTACGGCGTACGAACATATCAGGAGCGGCAATTATAAATGGAAAATAGCCTAGTTTTGGTGACTGCAACAGCTGGCATTGCATTTAGCCTGCTAGTAGTGCCGCTTCTACTATCTGACCCTCAGGGTGACCGTCGGGCGAATCGCTTCCTGGCTATTTTTGTCAGCATTTTGGCATTGAAACTCACTCAGCGCGTATTGCTCTATAGTGGAACGTTGGAAGTGTATCCTGCTCTCACCGGCTTTGGGCGGTTTATGTACTTCGCCCTCGCACCACTGCTCTACTTTTACATTTGCGCATTAACCAAAGAAAGTTTCGTATTGGAAAAACGTCAGTATTGGCACTTTCTGCCGGTACTCTTGGCGTTGGTCTCGCTGCTGCCTGTTTATTTTTTAGGCGAAGAAGCGAAGCGTGAACTGGCGGTCAACTATGTCGAAACGATCCCAGGCAATGTTGATATTCTCACGATCCTCGACAATGCAGGAGACTACACCACTGTCGTTTACATCCATCTAGCACTGAACATCGCTTTGCCGCTACACCTGATGCTTTACTCGGCATTGGGGCTAAATCAGGTGCGCTTGCACGGGCAGAGTATCGGCGAGCGTTTTTCCAATATTGATAGGATCCAGCTCCGCTGGATTCGTGTGCTTTGCTATATTGTATTGCTTTTGTGTTTAGCCAGTTTGACTTGGTTTCTTTTGTTTACTTTGGGCCGAGCTGAGGAGATGGACAGCCTTCCTGAGCTAGTGACAGTCATGTTGATTTACTGCATCGGACTGAAGAGTCTGCGCCAGCCTAGGGTTTACGTAGACAACGACGGCAGCGGATCTGGCCAGGGGGTTGTCACCGACTTCGCGGCAGGCGGACGAAACCGGCCACATCAAAAATATCAGAGCAGTGGTTTGTCAGAGGGCGATAGCGAGCGCCTGTGGCAAAACCTTCAGGAGTATATGGCGCGTGAAAAACCCTACCTGATCCCCAGTCTAACCATCGCACAGTTGTCTGAGGCAATGGATGTGCATGCAGCTCACCTGTCACAGGTGATCAACACTCACAGCAAATCGAATTTCTTTGATTTTGTGAACCGCTATCGAGTTGAGCACGCCAAGGCCCTGATCCGCGAGACATTACAATCAAAAACCAAGATGCTCACCATCGCCTTAGACGCTGGTTTCAATTCTCAATCAACTTTTTACGCTCAATTTAAGAAGCACTGTGGCGAAACCCCTGCTCAATACCGTCGTTTATTGCTGGACCAAACGTAAAGCAGCGCATTTTTGACACCGAAAAGCTAAGTTCGGACAAAAAATAAGAGTGTAGTAAATATATATCCCTTTATTATCAATCTGTTAGTGATTTCCCGCCCCGGGCGCGCCGCACCCCCATTTCATCTCCGAAAACCTCAACATCGGAAGCTAATGGGGGCTATTGAGAATAATATTTGCTGTCTTAGTGGCTGGTATTGCGTGAAAGCACCAGCACCGACCGGCGAAAGCCGTGTAGTTAGGCCTTAGTACGGGTGACTACCACAGAAACTCTCACATAGATGTTTATTGCGATAGGGGATAATAATGAAATATAGCAATACGATGCGGTCACTGGTAGCAACCGCGATTATTGCCTCTCCAACTGTCCACTCTGAAGCAGACTCTCCCCTGCCCACTGTCACCGAGCGAGGCCTAGCGATCGAAGAGGTTGTGGTGACAGTGTCAAAGCGCAGCGAATCATTGCAGGAAGTCATGGGTAGTGTATCGGCTTATTCCGGTGAAACGTTGGCTCAAAACAACATCCAAGACTTCAAAACACTCGCAGATTTGGTGCCTGGAATGGTCGTCCAACGTGAAGATGGCGGCTCTGATGAGGTAGCGATACGGGGCATTAGCCGAACTCGAAACGGCCCCTCTCCAGTCGCGTTCCACGTTAACGATGTCTTCATCGCGATGCGCGGTGAACCATACTATGACCTGTCAGCTGTGGAAATCCTGCGAGGGCCTTCCGGTACTGTCTTCGGGCGTAACGCAACCGCTGGCGCTATTAATGCCAAGTGGCGCAAGCCGGATCCCGAGTGGGGTTTTGGTGGCGATGCTCGATATAGTGACCGCGACGAAGAGCAACTGCGCGCGTATATTAATATCCCCTTCTTCGGCGATGGGGACGAACGCTTGTTGGGCCGTTTCGCCGCCATAAAACGTCGTCGTGACGGCACCCTAGACAACACGCTAACCGAATCCGACGCTGATCCGGGCAATATTGACGATAACTTTGTCAGAGCGTACTTCACCAGCGAAGTGTCTGATTCACTGCGCTTGGGGCTGCGGGCAATACGTTATGAGGGCAACCCTAAGGGCACAAATTCAGTGAGTAGCCCGTCGCTAGCTACGCGTCGCAGCGGAATTCTCGAAGAACTGGGCGCCGAACCCTTACCGGATGACCTACGCATCGTCCGTTCTAATACTCATGAGACATTCGGCAATTCCTTCGACAAATACACACGTATTGATGGTGACTTGAACTGGTCATTCGCGGGCCTACCCGCGTTGGGGGATATTGATATCGTGTTCGTAGGCGGCGAACAACGTAGAGACCACGCCTCTGTATTCGATGTCGATGGCACCGAAGCGCCGATCCTCGAAGGTATTACGCGCACGAGTGATGATATTCGCCAAAGTGCAGAATTACGGTTCGTCTCACAAAATGACAGCGGTATAGATTGGCTGGCGGGGCTGTTCTGGTTTGATTCAACACAGACTCGCGACCGCGATTTTCTGGCGCGCAACTTCCTTAAGCCATCCACGTTTATTCCAGGAGCGCCAGATGAGCCCCAGATCATAGCTAACTTTATTGTCACCGGCAGAGACGAACAGATTCTCGATCGCAGTGAAGCGGTTTTTGCCAACGTTAACCTGAATATGGCCACCCTCTTGGGCTGGCCCAATATTGAACTGACTGTGGGTTTACGTCATAACCGTGATAGTTTTACTCAGAAAGTGGGTTTGTTCCATGTGGCAGCCGATACAGGAACACTGCTTGGGTCGGCCCCCATCGTTGACCAGCGAGATATCCATCAGTTTGCTGACTTCTCCGAAAATACCGGGGAAGTTGGCGGTCGCTGGTTCTATAGCGACGACAGCATGCTTTATGCAAAATACGCACGCGGATACAAGCCGGGCCTCGCTCAATTAAAAGAAGAACCAAACGGTACCACTTCACAAAACCCGGTAGACCCCGAAATTCTTTACGCATGGGAAGCCGGTTGGAAAACGAGCTTCTTTGACAATAGCTTGCAGCTTAATCTTGCTGGATTCATGTACGACTACACCGGCCTGCAGGTTAGCCAGGTCACGGCGGCCGGCGTTATTACCGACAATGCAGCAGCGGCAACCATTAATGGCCTTGAATTAGACTTTAAATGGTCACCAACCCAAGAACTCAGAATCCAAGGCGGCTTTGCCTGGACGGACGCACGCTACGATGAGTACTGTGCCAACGACGAAGGTCGCGCTGATAAAACACCCCAACCCGGCTGTGAGGGCACCGAGGGTGGCCCGTTCAATGTATCTGGCGAGCGCTTAACGGCTGCGCCGGAGTTTTCGACGGTGCTATTAGCCAGCTATCGCTTCGATCTCGGAGAATTCGGCTCATTGACCCCCTCTATTAAAACGAACTGGGTTGATTGGATGGATAGACGAGGTCTTGGCAATGAAAACGATCGCGTTGAATCACACACCAACAGCGACGTTCGTCTGACATGGGAAAGTCTGCACGGCCGATTTAAAGTCGAAGCTTTTGTAGAGAATATTGAAGATCACGACGACATTTTCTTCGTTACATTTACACCGCTCGCCAGCACCCCCGGCACCTACACTCTATCGGGCGAACTTCCACCCAGGATCTACGGGGTATCTTTAGAGATGTTCTTCTAATACCTGACAAGCCAGCTCTAGGAGTTGGCTGAAATTTTGTCGAAAGAGAATAAGCGAATATTCTATGAAAACTGTAGTTGTAGCAGCGATGCTGAGCATCGTTGGTGTTTGTGCGCTGGCACATGACCAGAATGATCACGATAAAGCCGAATCATTCACCCTGGATAACCGAGGATACAGTAAACGTCCTTACTCCCATTTGAACTTCGCTAATGATCCCGATGATTTCCAGTTTGTCATTGTAAGTGATAATACCGGTGGTGCCCGCCCCGGTGTCTTTCGTCAGGCTATGCGCAAGGTTAATCTATTGCGGCCTGAGTTTGTCGTCAGCGTCGGCGACCTGATCGAAGGGTTCACCGAGAATCGCGAGATTATCGATCTGATGTGGGACGAATTTAACGTCGTTCTCGACGAGTTAGAGATGCCCTTCTTTTATACGCCGGGCAATCACGATTGGTCCAACGATGTAATGGGCGAAGTATGGAAAGAACGTTTTGGCGCCTCTACCTACCATTTCGTTTATAAGGATGTGCTTTTCTTGGTGTTGAATAGTGAAGAGTCCGGGCCCGGCGGGACCAGTGCTGGCTTTAACGCTGAACAGGTTGCCTATGTGAAACAAACACTGGCCAACAACACCGACGTACGCTGGACCATGGTGTTTACCCATCAGCCCGTATGGGCTTACAACGGGGACATCAGTGGTTGGGGAGAAATTGAAGAAGTGCTTGCCAAGCGAGATTACACTGCTTTCGCTGGGCATATGCATACATACGCCCACCATAGTGGTCTAGAGAAACAGGATCACTTTACTCTGGGGTCGACCGGTGGTGAGAGTCTTCTGCGTGGTAAAATCTATGGTGAATTTGACCACGTAACGTGGGTAAGTATGCTCGACAGCGGCCCACGTATAGCGAACCTATCGTTAGATGGTATCGACGACAAGTACGTTGTACCAGAAAAGATCAAGAGCGCCTTTGCCAAAACGACCATCTTTAGCCCAAGCCCTTGGTATAGTAATAATGGAGAAGCACCTACAACAGCTACGGTAACCATCACTAATCCATTTGATGGGCCGCTAAGTTACAGCTTACAAGCATTATCTCATGCTGGGTTCGCAGTTAATGAATTACCGTCCGGTATACTGGAATCTGGCGAAACACGAACGCTGGATCTGAAACCTAAAACGCTATCCAAAACTACCACTCATCCATTCCGGATTATTGCCAAGGGTAGCGTACAAGTTGAGGTTGGCGCTAATGTCGAGTGGACAGAAGTAATGCAATTACAACCCACACCACAGTACAGCATATCACCAGCCCCAAAGCCGATTTCATTTGATGGTAAGCTCGATGAATGGGTGTCACTACCCTTCGAAAGCACTCCTCAGGCCTACTTCAAAGACGGGCGTCCCGTGAAGATTAGCGAGAGTGATTTGAACTACAAGTTTGGCGTGAGCTATGACGATAACTTTTTCTACGTGGGCATTCGCGTTATCGATGACGAGGTGACACTAAGAGGGAATAGCAATCGTCACTCGGCTAATGACTTCGCTAGTATTACCTTCGATGGTCGCCAGCCCGATATAAGCGCACGCAATCCAGCGCAGGTTACTGAAATGAAGGAAGGCAAGTGGATGTTTCTTATCACTGCTCCTAATGAAGCTAATGGAGAAGTGATGTTTCGCAACTTTCTACCACCGGGCTTAGACGCGATGGTAGCCATGACCGATAGTGGTTACGAAGTAGAATTCCGAATACCTCTAGCCTACGCACAAAGGTTCCAAGGTAAAAATTGGCGCAATCTTCGATTAAATATCTCGGTCAATGATGTCGATGCGACTAGTCGAGAGCGTATGCCAGTAATGAGCTCATGGCAGCAGTCTTGGCAAGATAACATTATAGGAAGCGGCATGTTTTTTCGCGCTAGAAAATAGCGCTGTTTAGAGCCTGTGTCACGGTGCTTTCGAATTCGGTTTGAAAGTTGCTTATACATTGCTACGCAAAAAGCTGCGGCGCAGGCAGTAGCTGACACTTTCAAGAGTTCAGGGACATGAATTCATGGGGGAAGTATACTTAATAAGTATCTGGTTCCCCGGCTTCGTATTTAGCAACTCCTCCCCTGTCAAGGGTTTTAATTGAACCGATACCCTCTCGGGAGCTAACGCTCTCCGAGATTCTCGACTCACTTCAGTGCCAGAGCTTGATGCCCCAAGCGGAGAATGTTCAGCGCGGCATTCTGGTTTCGATCTAACTCCGAACCACAACAGCTGCACACCCACTCTCTTAATCCGAGACCTTTCGCCCCTTTCCGAGCGCTATCCGAGATTTCTCCACAGCTAGAACCGAATCGCTCCGGGTTTGTCGGAGGCTCTAAGCTTTGAGAGGATTGAGCGGTGAACAAGCGGCCGCGATATGCAATTGAGATGCGTGGGCGGGCGGTTCGATTGGTGCTGGCGTATCAACAGGGATACGGCTCCGGGGGGAGTTCTGGGGACAGTTTACTTAATTCGAGGTTTCGGCCCCGGTTTTAGTTTTCTTAGTTCTCGTCCCGTCAGCTTTTCCAGGCTATCGATAAAACCTTCGTTGCCCGCCAGGCGCCCGGAGGCAGAAAAACGACGGATCTCGACCCGCTCTTCTTCCGATTGATTTTGCGACAAATAACTCCCCCAGTCCGCGATATGCTCTAACATCGGAGCAACCTCAACCAACTGGTCGTCGCAGCCCTTCAAGTGTGCCTCCGCGCTAGACCAAGGCCAGCACTCCGGCAGCTCACATAGCTTGGCTTTCACGGGATTCAGTTCTACGTAGCGTACGGCAGCCAGCAGGTAATCTTCATTCATCACAAAGGAATGAAAACGCTCTTGCCAAAAGTGGCTGTCGGCAAACAGATTGGGTTTATTAAACGCCGTGCCATCGAGGGTTTGGAAGGTGATCGCGTTGTAAGCGTCTTTATCCAGGACCTGCAGGGCCGGTTCGGCATCGGGGTACTGATCCTGCAGGGCCTGCCAGAGGGCGTTGTAGCTGCGGTAGGTTTTGCCGCCAAGGATGGTGACTTTGTCCGGGGATTTGTCGTCCACCGCTTCGCCCACCTGCTGGCCGATACCGCCCTCCTCGTCATAACCCACCCAGTAGGGGTTGCCCGCTTCGCTGAGAATGACGGCGCGGGAGTATACGTAGCCTGATACCGGGGCGTGGTTGATGGTGTAGCCTTGGAAGCCGAAGAAGGCCTGGCTGGGGGGTGGTGAAGAAGGTTGCTATAAAAAAGGTGGCTAGCAGCGCGAATGATCTGGGCCAAAATCGGCCTGCGAGCCAGCGGTGCGGGTGGGCAAATCCTTTTGCCATGTGGGGGACGTCCTATCCTGTCAAAATTGTGGAGTAGTGGTCAGTTTGCGATGCGTAAAGATCTGCTCACTTGACGATACATTTCTCAGCCGTGAAGGGCTCGAACAGCGCGCTCAGGGTCGGCATCCAGAATTTTCAGCAAGGCTTTCGCAGGGCCAGTGGGGTGGCGCCGGCCTTGCTCCCAGTTTTCCAGCGTCCGTTTGCTTACGCCAATCAACATGGCAAAACGACTTTGACTTAAACCCACCTTATCCCGAATCGCTTTCACTTCAGGTTCCGGATACTCCGTCGTTCGGGCCGCTGCTTGCTTGCCGTGGACAATCTTGTCCATTTCCTTAACGCTGGCGAGCAACTCGTCAAACATGTCACTTTTCATCTGACCACCTCTCCACAATCACTTTTAGTACCTTCGTCTGCTCGGCAGTTAGGTTGTCCTGCTCACTTTTGGGATAGACATACAGCATAAGAACCTGTTCGTCTTCCGTCAGCCAATAGTAAATCACTCTGACGCCCCCGCTTTTCCCCCGGCCTTCCAGCCGCCAGCGCATTTTCCTGAGTCCCCCACTGCCGGGAATAACTGCCCCCATGTCCGGGCGATTGACCAAGGATTCCTGTAGCTCCTTATAGTCATCGTCGCTCATCAACTCCTTGATGCGCTTGGTAAAAATGCTGGTTTCTATGATTATCATGATCACACTATACGCCAATGGCGTATATTTTCCAACCCCCTCAGTCTTTCATAATTGGCGGCTGC
>NZ_JBVBUV010000108.1:0-8780 GCF_057445395.1 Litorivivens sp. | reverse complement strand
AAGAAAACCGCTACCAGCAGGTTAATTCATGTGTTTTAATGCTTGATAATACACCAGCCGCTCTAGCGGACATCCAGTCATCACGCAACGAGGCTTTGTCGCCATGTTAATGCCAACCGTCAGACAACTCCTTGGATTACTATGTATCAGCCTCTTTTTCACAGCGTCGGCCATAGCCGAGCCTTGCCAAGATTACACGGAAGTAAAACGCCCGCTGTATGGCGATCTGCATGTGCATTCCAGCTATTCATTCGATTCGTACATTTCCAGCCAGCGCAATGACCCCAGAGAGGCGTATCGCTACGGCAAAGGCGAAGCCATCACCCTTCCCGACGCAGATGGTAAGCAGGCTGTTAGAGCCCAGATTCAGCGACCACTGGATTTTATGGCTGTCACCGACCACGCGGAGTTTCTTGGTCCGATTCATGTGTGTACACAGGATTCGAGCAAGCTCGGATACTGGTTTCCCGCCTGTATCGCCACGCGCAGCTCCTTTTTTATATTACAACTGCTGGCGGCGGACTATTGGGTAAATCTGGGCGTTGCCGGCTCTGGCAAAGAGAAGGAATCCAGCTTTGCGTGCACGCTGTCGGACTGCGACGCCGCAGAAAAATCTGCCTGGGACAACATCCAAAAAGCTACCGCTGACTTTAATGATGCCTGCAAGTTCACAACCTTTGTTGGTTACGAATACACTGACGCCCCAGAATTTAACAACCTGCACCGCAACGTGATTTTCCGCAACGAAAAGGTCACTGACCTGCCAATTTCTGCGTACGACACTGGCTCGTACAACTTCCCGAAACTGTGGCAATTACTGCGTAAAGAATGCCTCGAAGGCAAACCGGGCTGTGACGTGATGTCTATACCGCATAATCCCAACCTATCTGGCGGACTGATGTTTCCCGATCCGAAAACCCCGCAGGAAGCAAACGACCGCCTGACCTTTGAACCCGTTGTGGAATTGATACAGCACAAAGGCGCCTCGGAATGTCGCTTTGATCGCCTGGCCGGGCGCGGCGCGGCCACCGCGGATGAAGCGTGTGATTTTGAGCAGATTAAGAATGACAGCCTTGCCATGCTGGGCAGCGTCGCTGGCGAGGTACGCACACTCGAAGCCGACCCAGTAGCAATTGACGATTTTGGCCGGCGCAATATGGTACGCAACGTACTCAAAGACGGCACCAGACTTGAACAGGATACCGGGCAAAACCCATTCAAGATGGGCTTTATCGGATCGACCGACACCCATAGCGCAACACCCGGCGCCGCCGAGGAAGATAACTATCCCGGCCACCTGGGCCGCCGTGATGCCGGCTACCGAAACATTCAGGATCACTTCTCGTCCAATGCCGGCGGCCTGGCTGTGGTTTGGGCGGAACAGAACACCCGCGATGCGGTGTTCGATGCGATCCGCCGCAAGGAGACCTACGCAACCAGCGGCACCCGGCCGACACTGCGGTTTTTTGGCGGCTGGAATCTGGCCAGCGATTTGTGTGAAAACCCCGACATGATTCGAACCGCATACGCAAATGGCGTACCCATGGGAGGTGATTTACCAGCGGCTACCGAAGGCTCACCACGCTTTCTGGTCGCTGCCAGTAAAGACCCGGGACCACCGGGAAGAATCGGCACCGATTTGCAGCGATTGCAAATTATCAAAGGCTGGACCGATGCCGAAGGAAATACCCATGAACAGGTGTTCAACGTAGCTGGCGGTGACACTGGCGCCACAGTAAACCCGAAAAGCTGCGCACCCGAAGGGGCTGGCTTTGCCAGCCTCTGCACGGTGTGGCAAGACCCGACCTTTCGAGCTGACGAAAATGCCTTCTATTACGTGCGGGTACTCGAAAACCCCACCTGCCGCTGGTCTACCCTCCAATGCAAGAGCGCCGGCGTGGATCCGTTCAGCGCAAACTGTGCCGTTCAGGCGGAAATAGCCACGGCCGCAGCGAAAGACGAAGGTGCCTGGGGAGAGGATGTTTATGGCAAGTGCTGCCTTGATCCGGAAAAAGAGCCGTTCTACTCACCCATTATTCAAGAGCGCGCGTGGAGCTCGCCCATCTGGTACAGCGCAACAAAAGTACCATCAAAATGACGACCCGGGCCGTTTGAGAAATTCGATTTCCTCGGGCGAAGACTCGCGCCCGAGGATTGCATTGCGATGCGGAAAGCGCCCAAAACGCGCAATAATATCGTAGTGGCGCTGGGCAAAATTCAAATAGTTGGTGAACAGTTCCCGGTGTGCTTTGGGAGCACAATCCACCAGATCCCGATACCGTCGCACACTCTCTTCCTGATCATCCATCGACTCAGAGTGCTCTAAAGGCAGGTAGAAGAAGACCCGCTCTATCGGACGTAACAATTGATCCACTGAATCACTCAAACCTTCCCGACACCAGCGTCGCGCCAGCGAATCCTCGGCAAAGGCCTCGGGTTTATCTCGGTAAATATTACGCCTGAATTGATCAATAAGAATAATTGCCGCTAGACGTCCCTCCGGCACGTCTAGCCAGTGAGTCAATGCTCCTGAACTAGCCTGCTCTACCCTATGAGAAAACTTAGCCCAGATCAGATGGTCGCTATCATCAGATTTCCCCCACCACAGGTCAGAATATTCTGCAGCGACGTCACCATCGTCGCTGGAATCACCAAACCAGAAATTCAACACGTATTGCCAATCGTCTACCAGATCCATCATGGCGGGCTGCCTTGTGACAGGGAAAGGTTAGAATTTCGGCGTTTTTGCGGTTGGGGTCAAGGGGTAAGGCAAAGGCCTGTCTTTCCGGGCAAGCTCCTACGCGAATGCCTAGTAGCCTGCCCGGCGCGCGAAAGCCGAGCTAACGCAGGCTTTCGTTGAGGTTATCCAGCACTTTCTGTCCTGGACAGAGATCGGATTCTGTCAGCGAGCGCAGGGGTTTATTGCTGGTTCCAATAATCTCATGCAGATCGCGCGAATCCTCATCCATATACAACAGGCCGGTTAGAATCTGATCTTTGGCTTTGTAGTCCTTGATCAGTTTCAGCGCAGAACGCCGGCTACTGATATCCAGTTCCGTATCCGCCTTCTGCAGGTGCACCACGGAGCCGTCATGCAGGGTAACTTCCTGCGATTCTCCCGCCTCATAGCTGGTGGTGATTTCCTGCTTTACTGGCACAAAGTCCACTGTCCCGGTCGCAGCCAGATGGTCGCGTACATGCTCGTAGCCTTTGGTCGACGCCGGATTGTTGTTAAACGTTACGCAAGGGGAAATCACATCGATAAAGGCAAAGCCGCGATGAGAGATTGCCGCTTTTATCAATGGCACCAGTTGGTTGCGGTCGCCTGAAAAACTGCGCGCCACAAAAGTGGCACCCAACTGCAACGCAACGCTGGCCAGGTCAATCGGCTCAAACGGGTTAGGCTCACCCTTCTTGCTAGACGACCCCACATCCGCTGTGGCTGAGTCTTGCCCCTTGGTCAGGCCATAGCAGCCGTTATTCTCAACCACATACATCATGTTCAGGTTACGGCGTACGGCGTGGGTGAACTGCCCCATGCCAATGGAGGCGGTGTCACCGTCACCCGATACACCCACATAGATCATGTCGCGGTTGGCTAAGTTCGCGCCAGTAGCAACAGACGGCATACGGCCGTGAACTGAGTTGAAACCGTGTGAATTGCCCAGAAAATATGTGGGTGTTTTTGACGAACAGCCAATACCCGACAGCTTGGCAACCTTGTGCGGCTCGATGGACATTTCAAAGCAAGCCTGCACAATGGCTGCACTGATGGAATCGTGACCACAACCGGCACACAGTGTGGACAGCGCTCCTTCATAATTGCGGCGCGTATAGCCCAGCTCATTGACCGGCAGTTCGGGATGACGAAAATTGGGACGCTGATAGGTCATCGTAATTACTCCTTATTGCCGGCTTTTTTGTGTAACGGCGTCACGTTGTCGCCACGCACAACCGAAGCAATGCTCTCTCGAATCTTTCTTGCGGTAATGGGCATTCCGTCGTAGTTCAGAATGGATATCAAGTCTTTGGGCGACACTTCGCACTCATTGACCAGTAGCGACTTCATCTGCGCATCGCGGTTTTGCTCGATAACAAAAACCGTTTCATGGCTGGCAATAAAGTCATCAACCTCGGCGTTAAACGGAAATGCTTTCAGGCGCAAACTGTCTACCCTGATGCCCTCGTCGGCGAGGTAGTCCAAGGCTTCCATGGTGGAATCCGCGCTGGTACCAAAGTGAATCACACCCACCGCATTCCCGTCGCTGCTAACTTCAGGTGCCGGTACGGCGGTTTTTGCGGTTTCCCATTTTTTCAGCAGGCGCTGCATGTTCTTTTCATATTCGGCCCCGTCTTCGGTATACACCGCATACTCATCACGCGATGTACCACGAGTAAAGAAAGCGCCTTTGGTGGGATGGGTGCCGGGATAGGTGCGGTAGGGAATGCCGTCGCCGTCCACATCCAGGTAGCGACCAAAGCGCTCGCTCATGCTTTCCAGCTGCTCTTCGTTCAGCACCTTGCCCCGCTTGTATTCGCGGCCATCTTCCCAGGTTAGTGGCTCAGACATATTATCGTTCATGCCTAGATCAAGATCAGTGAGCATGATCACCGGAGTTTGCAGGGTTTCTGCCAGATCGAAAGCTTCGGCTGTCATGTCGAAACATTCTTTAGGTGTGGATGGAAACAGCAGCACATGCTTGGTATCACCGTGTGACGCGTAGGCGCAGGCCAACACATCAGATTGCTGGGTGCGCGTTGGCATGCCCGTCGATGGACCCGCGCGCTGCACGTCAATCAGCACCGTGGGAATTTCCGCAAAATAGGCCAGCCCCAGAAACTCACTCATCAGCGAGATGCCCGGGCCACTGGTTGCGGTAAATGCCCGCGCACCGTTCCAGCTTGCACCAATGACCATGCCTATCGCAGCCAGCTCGTCTTCAGCCTGCACGATAGCGTAGTTTTTGCTGCCACTGCCGGGATCAATACGTAAACGCTTGCAGTATTTGTCGAAGCCGTCCACAACCGAGGTAGAAGGCGTAATCGGATACCAGGCGGCAACCGTAGCGCCACCATAGATCGCCCCGAGAGACGCGGCTGTATTGCCGTCTATCAGAATTTTGTCACCCACCTCGTCGCGGCGCTCAACGCGAATACCGATGGGACACTCGTAGTGCTCACGCGCATAGTGGTAGCCCAGCTCGAGAGCGTGGACGTTGGGAACCACCAGCTTTTCCTTGCCTCTGAACTGATCAGACACGATGCCGGTGAGCACGTCGAACTCAATGTCGAGCAAGGCGGCTAGCGCGCCCACATAGATAATGTTGCGAAACAGCTGACGCTGACGCGGATCGGCATATTCCCGGGTGCAGATATCCATCAACGGAATCCCGATAATGTTGATATCGGTGCGCACCATACGAATATCCAGCGGCTTGCTGGAATCGTAGAGAAAATAACCGCCAGGCTCTACTTCACGGATGTCGCGCGCCATACTCTGCGGATTAACACAGACCATGATATCCACACCGCCGCGACGGCCCAGATAGCCTTTTTCGCTGATGCGCACTTCAAACCACGTCGGCAGGCCCTGAATGTTAGAGGGAAAAATGTTTTTCGGACTGACCGGCAGTCCCATACGAAACAGGGCCTTGGCAAACATATTGTTGGCACTGGCCGATCCGGTACCGTTTACGTTGGCAAACTTGATAACGAAATCGTTAACTGACTGAATTCTATTCATCCTACTGCCCCGCTTTCGTTACCGAGTAATAAAACTTCTGCATATCCCAAGCGGCGGTTGGGCAGCGCTCGGCACACAGACCACAGTGCAGGCACACGTTCTCGTCTTTGATCATGGCCCGTCCGGTTGGCAGGTTGTCCGACACATAGATATCTTGCGCCAGATTGGACGCGGGCATTTTCAGCTTTTGGCGGAGCTGAGCCTCCTCGGTATCGTTGACCTCAAAGGTGAGGCAATCCGTAGGACAAATGTCGACGCAGGCATCGCACTCAATACAGCGGTCTTCTGCAAATACTGTTTGCACATCACAATTCAGGCAGCGTTGGGCCTCTTTAAAGGCGGTTGCGGCATCAAAGCCTAACTCTACCTCCAGCTTGCGATCAGACAGTGTTCTTGACAGCTCAGCCTGGGGAACCACGTAGCGCTTGTCATCTTCAACGGCGCTGTCGTAACTCCATTCGTGTATCCCCATCTTCTGACTGACCAGCGTAACGCCGGGCGCCGGACGCTGATCTACAGTCTCTCCCCGACAGAACAGATCGATGGAAATGGCAGCTTGATGACCGTGGGCGACCGCAGTAATAACATTCTCTGGGCCGAAAGCGGCGTCGCCACCGAAGAAAACCTTGGGATTGGACGACTGGAAAGTAACCTCGTTAACGACTGGCATATCCCATTTTCCAAACTCCACGCCAATATCCCGCTCGATCCAAGGAAACGCATTTTCCTGGCCGATGGCCATCAATACGTCGTCACACTCGATAAAGACCGGCTCTTCGCCAGTCGGCACCAGTGATCGCTTACCATTGTCATCGTATTGCGCTTCCACCTTCTCAAACATCACACCCGCGAGCTTGCCGTTTTCTACAACAAACTCCTGCGGCACATGGTTGTCCAGAATGGGGATACCTTCGTGCTGGGCGTCTTCTTTTTCCCAGGGTGAAGCTTTCATATCAGCAAAGGGGCTGCGTACGACCACCTTCACATCCTCACCACCCAATCGACGAGCCGTGCGGCAGCAGTCCATCGCGGTATTACCGCCACCCATAACCACAACTTTCTTACCAACGGTCGAGGTATGACCAAAAGCCACACTGGACAGCCAGTCGATACCAATATGGATATTAGCGTCGGCTTCCTTGCGGCCCGGCAGATCAAGGTCTCGTCCACGCGGTGCCCCGGTGCCGACAAAAATCGCGTCGTAATCCTTGTCGAGAATAGATTTAAGACTATCTACGTACGTATTGAACTGGGTCATCACACCCATATCGAGAATGATGTTCACCTCCTCATTCAACACCTCTTCCGGCAGCCGGAAAGCCGGAATCTGGCTGCGCATAAAACCGCCGCCTGCGGGCTGGTCATCGTACAAGTCGATGGAATAACCCAGAGGCATCAGATCCCGGGCCACAGTTAAGGACGCCGGACCACCCCCTAACAGCGCAATTTTTTTGCCGTTTTTGGTTTTGGGGATCGCCGGTAAGCGGTCGGCAATGCTGGACTTATTGTCTGCTGCTACCCGCTTCAGGCGGCAAATAGCTACAGGCTCGTCCTCAATGCGCCCCCGACGACAGGCCGGCTCACATGGGCGGTCGCACGTGCGACCGAGCACACCCGGGAATACATTGGATTCCCAGTTGATCATGTAGGCATCGGTGTAACGTTGAGCGGCAATGAGGCGGATGTATTCCGGCACGGGAGTGTGGGCCGGACAGGCATACTGGCAATCGACCACCTTGTGAAAATACTCGGGGTCTTTAACGTCTGTGGGTTTCAATGCTCTTTCCGTTGCGTCTTATAAAAATACAGAACGGCGGCTGTGGCGCTCATCTAGACGACGCGCCAAGGCATTCCGCCAGCTAAAACAGAAAGATTACAGCACAATGATAATCAAAATTCAGCAAATAAATGTTTTCGCGGCAGGGAGAAAAACTTAAAAGAAATCATTGGTATAACGAACTGGCCAATTTGTAATAAATAGACAAACTGACGCGGATTATGGAAAATCGCTCCACGCTAATGAGAATGATGCGCATTATTGTTTTTGGATGGCAAAGAGCCTTTTAGCCCCGATCAGGAAGGTGGCCCGCTCGAGCAAAGCGCACGGCTCTAGAACCAGCCAAAAAACCAGCCGCCCCGCTCCAGTTCTTCGCGGCAAGCTGCCAGCTGCTGGGTATAGTTCTGGGAGCGGGCCGAGACTTTGTGGGCGACGCGTTTTAGCCAGGCCTTGTCACGGAAAGTGCGGCGATTAAAGCCGCCGTGACCCTCGTGGTACGCGAGATACAGGTGATAAGTATCGGCGGGGTTGATTTTGCACATGCGGGCAGACTGGTTGTTGTACCAGCCAACAAAGTCTATCGCATCATCAAAATCATCGCGGTCGGCACCCCTCCGACCGGACTTGCTCTTGTACCAATCCCAGGTGGCATCCTTGGCCTGGGCATAGCCGTAGGCATCGGAAACGCGGCCCGCCGGTATGATCCAGAGAAAATACTTACGCGGTGGCTTCGCCTTGGCGCGAAACCGGGATTCCTGGTGCATGATGGCCATCATCGTGGGGATCGGCGAGCCCCAACGCTCCGAGGCTTTTTGCGCGTCTTTATACCAGCCGTCTTTTTCACGAAAAATTTCGCAAATATTGTCGACATTGCGTGGCGGCGTGGCACAACCGGCCAGCAAAATCAGCGCCGTAATACAGATTAGCCACCTCATATAGAGTGCTCTTGCAGTAGTGTCAAAAAAGCTTTCTCATCAATTACTTCAACACCGAGCTTTTCGGCCTTAGTTAATTTACTTCCCGCCGATGCTCCTGCAACTAGCGATGTAGTTTTTGCCGACACACTCCCCGCCACTTTCGCGCCCAAGGCTTGCAGCTTTGCCTTGGCCTCATCGCGGGTCATGCTTTCCAGCGTACCGGTAACCACCCAGGTCTGTCCTGCCAGCGGCAACTCGGAAGGGTCTTTAACTTCGATATCGGGCCAGTGAATTCCTGCGGCTATTAAGGCGTCAATCACTTCGCGGTTATGCGCTTCGGCAA
>NZ_JBVBUV010000107.1:0-8965 GCF_057445395.1 Litorivivens sp. | reverse complement strand
TGTTCTGTTGTCGTAAACACAAGGCGTACGTTACTGCGTCACCCAGCGCACCAATTCCAATCTGCAGGGTTCCACCATCGGCAACCAGACAGCTGGCATGCAGACCCAACAGATAATCCACGTCTCCCAAAGGTTGAAGCTTGGGCGCACTGAATAACGGATGATCAAGCGTAGGCGCCTCGAGCACCATATCGTAAAAATCCGGATCCACTTCAGCGTCACCACACATGTAGGGCAGCTCGCGATTGAGAACGGCAACCGACCGGAATTCGCGCCCCGATGCTGTGAGCCGTTCGACTAGCTCTGCCGATGTATCAGGGTTACAGCTCATACTGAGCTTACGACGCCCATCAATTTCACGGCTAGCCACCATCTGCAGGACAACATTGCAGCCGTTTTCGAACACGTCTCGGGCGGCATGCGTGTAATTCGAACTGATGTAGTGATACTGCGCATGCGCGTTACCCAGACGACTACCGGGCTGAAAAAAGAATTCCTTGATGGTGATATTGGCTGGCACCGTCTGCTCGCGCAGGTCGTGCATATACGCCAACGACGGACAGCCGTGATAAATACGCTGCAGCGTCGGCTCGAGAAAGCGGGACTGCAATGAATCACCCGGCGGCGGACGCTCCAGACTGAGCGCTGTCAGAAAAGTGAGATTAATTGACGGATCATTTTTAGCCCGCTGGTACAGGGCATTGACCAAAGGCACTGGTTTGCCGAGGCCAAGTGGCAAAGCAACAACCAGTGTTTTTCCAAGCTGTAGCAATAAGCGATTGACGACATCGTCGGCGCCGTTCAGCCAGGCTGTCGAAGACATAATTTCTCCCGTTCAGTCTGGCCATTATCCACTCTCGTCACTGAAGGTACAGGAGTGAATAGCTCAATCGCTTACCGTTGCTATTGAAACTGGTCTACCTGGCAGGAATCAGGCGGTAGGTTGGGATCAATGACACACTCAAAATAGGGCGCCGTTTCGTTGTACGTGCCATCCAGCATTTTGCGTAACTGCTCAAACGCCGTACGCATAACCGGATGAAAAGCGTCAGCTTCCGAGGCGTGGCCCGCCAGATTCAACAACGGATCTGCCTCACCGGCGCCCAGTGTTCCGGTGCCGGTACTACCCGGGTTTTGCCCGGGAAAAACACCGACAATGGTATAAAACTGGGTGGGGATGGTGGCAGTCGCAAGCGCTCCAGCCATCTGCCGCCCCTGATTGTAGGGCACCAGACCATCATTGACTGCATGCACTACCGTCGCGGCCCGGATACCGGCCCGCTTCATCAGTGCCGCTTGAAAAACAGGTGATCGACGCTCGTAGGCCAGCGGACATTGCACGGGCGAACCGCCAGTATCCCGCTCAATGCCAGACTGGGCCGCCATCGCTGTTTCATTGCCGGTACCCCCGGCAGCGGCCGCAGCTTCGGAGTATGTCTCAATTATCGAACTTACACCTTCTACGTCGATCCAGTAATCAAACAGCGGAGAGCCGTCTTCGGTAAACTTTGAGCCGCCATTGGCCAGATCAACCGACTCGGCTATCGCAGTACCGGAAACAGCGCCCCCCATCGAGACACCGAACAGATAAACAGTTTCGATGGTAGGAAATTTTTCAAGCATATGCAGGGTGGCAGCAATGGTATCGTGGGCGCCACGCAGCGCGGGAAAACCATAGTTGTCGCGATAGTTTGTGCTTACAAAAGCTACATTGCCGGGGTTGTTCTGTAAAAACCGGGCGAGCATGAGTTCACGGCGCATATGCGGTACCCAGCTGCGATTTACCTCATGGGAAATACCATGGGCAAATACCACCAAGCGCGTTGGCGTTTCATCTCGACGATAGGCCATATAAGCCAGAGGCAGAGGCAGCCCCGAGGCTTCATCGGGAGAACACAGGGGGTCGCGCGGCCCCTCCACATCAAATGCTGCCAGTCGCGTCGGTGCGTCGTTGATAAAGCTCTCGACAACGATCGAGCTGCTGGAACTACCTGTTCCGGATGAGCTGCTACTACTGCTATTACAACCCGACAATAGGGCTGACAGCAGCCCTAGGGCCAACATTATTCGGGGGGGATTTATTCGATCAATGATCACACCTAGCCTTCCTCTACGGCACTACCGCCATACTGCATTTTGAAGTGGTAACCCCTTTATTTACAGTAATATGACACAACGGTCAAATTCACAGAATCTATGACTCAAACCGCGGAACATCTCTATTTTCAGTGGCTTATGGCTCCAGCCTAGCCTCCTTCCCATGCCAATTGGGCGACACTTTTGAGAATCAGGCGCACCAGCAGAGTTTGCCGGCTCACACCGGTCTTGTTGAACACCGAACGCAAGTGGGTACGCGCCGTATTGCGGCTGATACCCAACGCTTGGGATGCCTCATCCAAACTCAGACCTTCGGCCAGCAACAGAGACAGCTGTGCTTCAGTGGGAGTAAATCCGAATAGGCGGGTGATGACCTGCACTGGCGCTTCGGCACCAAAATCGGGATCACTGATGAAGATCGCGACCGTTGGTACGGAACGCCCCTCGGACCACTCATTCATCGGCACCGGGCGCACCGCAACCCCAAGGTCGGCATAGTCGCCATCGCGCCTGATACGCATGGCTTCAATCACGGCAGGGCCTCCGTGTTGCTGTTGCTCCAGCACCAGACCAATCAAACGCTGCAACTCAGTGGTGGTCGCTTCGTCACCAACCTGCAGGTAGCCATTATTTACCTGCAACTCCGGTTCACGTGCCAGCAGCTGTTCCGCCATACGGTTACAGGACAGTACAGCCCCTTTTTCGTCCAGCAATATAGTGGCCAACGACAACTGATCCACTGCACCGGCATACAGGGCACGTTCAGACTCAATTTTATTCATCCGCACATGGATGCGGATCGCGCGCTCCAGATGCCCCACTATATCGCGCATAAAGGCTTTGTCGTTATCCGTAAATCGCGGTGAGGCCTTGTCCCGCGTCACCCGCAAACCGGCCTCCATCTCGCCGGGCACGTGCATATCTACCCCGAGACTGTCATAAAAACCCGCCGGTTCCATACACACTTTGTAGAGTTCGCTCGCCACCCATTCCTCCTCGGGAATGAGTTCCAACAGGGTTTTTACCTCGCCCGGCGGTATATGCAGAAAAGGATCCATGGCAAACAGACTTTCCTGATAGCGGGCCACCCCTTCCATACGGCCCCCATCTATCCGCAGCACCCCGCGCTCACTTGTGGACGGCGGCTTGAGGACCAGCGTGGCTGAGTTGGCTCCCATCACCGAGCGCAACAGGACAAGAAAAGACTGCCAGGGTTCCGCCTCGAGCGGCCCCTCATAGATACTCGCTAGTAACTCGCTGACATCCGGTGTGATACGCATAGGGCTTGTTCTCCTTTCCACCATTATGACGAGTACGACCAATAATGGGAAACGTCATTAACAGGTGAAAAAATCTTCATTAAGCGCCAATCCGCGCCTGTGGCACACTGCGAAACACACTGAAAAAACCGAGGAAGCCAGCATGCCACTTGACGTAAAGACCGCCATTGTAACTGGCGGTGCCAGCGGGATGGGCCAATTAACCGCGATACGCCTTGCCCGTCGCGGGATTAAAGTCGCCGTGCTGGATATGAACGACGAGGGGCTGGCGAAAACTGCCGCTGAATCTGACAATATCACTACCTTTCGCTGCGATGTTTCGGATTTGAAACAGGTAAGGGAAACCATTGAGGCCGTAGAGGAAAAACTCGGCCCGATTGACCAGCTAACGCATTGCGCGGCCATTATGCCCACCGGACCATTGGTGGACATGCCTGCCGACCTCATCACCAAGATGATGGCAATTAACTACAACGGAACGGTGCACCTTACCAAGGTGATGCTACCTCGCATGCAGCAGCGAAAGCGCGGACTGATCGTGGTCTATGGCTCGATTGCCGGATATGTGATGGCGCCGGAACTGGGCGCCTACAACGCCAGTAAAGCGGCGACCAACGCTTATACAGAAGTGCTTATTCACGAGAACCGGGGCAGCGGTGTTCATATTCTTGCGGTAAATCCGCCCATGGTGAACACGCCCCTGATCGATCAGGCACTAGACACCAAAAACATTCGAGAATCACGTGAAAAAGGCCGTATGGCGAGCCCCGAGTTCATCGTCGATGAGGTAGAAAAGGCGATCGCTGCTGACAAGGAATTTCTCTATCCGGGCGCCGAAGCCAAAATACTGACGTGGTTGCGCCGACATTTCCCAGGTCTGCTATGGCGTATTATCAAGGCCTCTACCTGAACGATGAAGCCTTTGCGATTTACCGATAAAGTAGCCTTGGTAACTGGCGCCTCTTCCGGGCTCGGCCGCGCTTGCGCGCTCCAGCTTCTTGGCGAAGGCGCGCGGGTACTGGCAGTTGCCAGCTCAAGAGAAAAGCTTGCGCAGCTACAAAATGAGGTTTCCTGCGAAACTGAACAGGCACGCTTAATAACCCTCGATATCGACCTGTCGAGCGCCGCCAACTGTCATACCGCAGTTGCCGCAGCGCTGAATCATTTCGATAGATTAGACATCCTGCTGAATGTAGCCGGAGTGCACCGCTTTCGCCACAGCCATTCGGTTAGCGCTGAAGACTGGCACGACGATCTAGCAATCAACCTCAACGCCCCCTTTTTCCTATCTCAGGCGGCCATTCCCGCTCTGCTGGAAACACAGGGAAATATCGTCAATATTGGCTCTCTGGCATCGTCTCAGGGACAACCATATTCAGCCAGTTACTGCGCAGCCAAGCACGGCCTTATTGGCCTCACCCGCGCACTTGCTCTAGAGTTTATCAACACCGGATTGCGAGTTAACGCAGTCTGCCCCGGCGGGATGGACACCCCCCAAGTACACAATATTAGCTTTGCCGACGACATGGATTTTGAACTGATTATGCGCTCAGCCTCAGCCCGCGGGTTCATGCCACCCGACGATGTGGCCGCCACGGTGTTGTTTCTCGCCTCGAGTGAGGCAAAGGCCGTACATGGCGCTGTGTACAACGTAGATCAGGGGCGCACGGTAGACTAAACAATCCGCCTAACGTGTGAGCCCCAATGGCTCATTGCCCTCTAGGCCCAATACATTATTTACCCAGCGTTTTAGAGCCCGGCTTTTCCCGCTCGACAGTGCGGTTCCAGGCACAACGGCAGTGGTATGCACTTGCCGGTCAAACCAGAAATCGCCGCTAAGCCCCGCAAGTTCCTGTGATGCTGCCAGCCAAACCACGGTGTCAGCTCCCATCCGCGCATCACGCAACTTCCTGGCCAGCACCTTGTTGAAAACCGGCAGTGATTTGGCGACGCCCGGCGTAGACGCCCACCCCGGATGCATACTGTGGCAATCGACGCCAAACTGCTGCCAATCTTCAGCGTAGCATTCGGTCAACGAAACCAGTGCTCTTTTGGCGCGCGCGTATGCTTTAGTACCGTCGAACGCACCTTTGCTGAACTGCATATCACCCAAGGCAACACCACTGAGATACATCCCCCCGGAGGCCACATTGATGACTCGCCCAGACGCGTTTTTCAAGGCCGGCAACAACCGGTGCATCAACAACACTGGCGCCAGCAGATTAACCGCCAGAGTTAACTCATTGCCTTCGGCAGTTACCTGCCGACTGAGCGGCAATACACCTGCGTTATTAACCAGCACGTCGATGCACTTATGACGGGACAGTATCTCATCGCAGGCACGACTCACCTCTGCCATGAGCGACAACTCTGCTTCAACTAGGTCAACGCTATTTTCAGCCGCGCCACTGAAAGCCAGAATCTCTTGCCGCGCTTCACCCAGGCGCGCCTGGCCCCGACCAACCAATACCAGACTTGCGCCGAGCCGGGAAAATTCCTTAGCCGCTGCCAGACCCAAGCCCGAGGTAGGCCCGGTTATAACTACGGTCTTGCCATCCATAAACTGGCTGAGCGCCTTGTTGGGCATTGCCAGATAACCGCGTTCCGTGAAGTCCAGCGCTGCGGGTAACACCAGTCGATCTTTCAGCGCGGCGTTAAATCCCGTCGTGGGCGCGGCCGCAGGAAGCGTGAGCGCGGTCTTCAAGCCGCCAACCGCCTTGCTCCCAACCTTGCGCAGCACAGGCATAAAAGCTGGCGAAGCAATTTGTGGCACACCTTTCAAACGCAGTTCAGCGCGATAATGGATTTCGGTGCGTCCATCGCCACAATCTCTGAAATCGATGGTGTCGACAGCATGAAGGTTGCGGCCCTCGCCCTCCAACACCAGCTGCTCGTTCTCTACAAACGAGCACAGCTGGTAGGTCATGGACAACCGTGCGCCAGCGACATTGAGCTGCAATGCAAACTCCGTCCCCGCATGCACCGGCCCCGAAGTAATTTTTTCTGCCCGGTATACACCGGGGTCCCACTGTTCAATGGTAGAAAAATCTTTCACATAGCGAAAACAATCCGCCAGCGAGCGAGCCACCACAATGGTCTCATCCAAATTTGCTTTCACGCCTGCCTCCAAATAATCACTTGCTGTTCTACGTGCGCATGTCACTGCCAGATCAAACCCGGACTCGCGAGCAAACCCTAACTTACAGGCACAAAAAAAGGAGCCGAAGCTCCTTTTGTTCTATCACAACACGTGATCAGTCGTCTGCTTCTTCACTGGCTTCAGCCGGCGCTTCCGCTTTTTCAATCAACTCTTTAATAGAGAGTTTGATACGGCCACGCTGATCGACATCCAGAACTTTCACCTGGATATCGTCGCCTTCTTTCAGGTAGTCAGATACATTTTCCACACGCTCGTGAGCGATCTGAGAAATGTGTACCAAGCCATCTTTGCCAGGCAGAATCGTGACAAACGCACCGAAGTCGACAATGCGCGACACCTTACCGGTGTATACCGCACCCACTTCAGCTTCAGCGGTGATCGCCAGTACACGATCTACAGCCGCATCACGCGATTCAGCGTTGGCGCCATAGATTCGCACGGTACCGTCGTCTTCGATATCGATCTGGGCTTCGGTCTCTTCACAGATGCTGCGAATGGTTGCGCCGCCTTTACCGATGATGTCACGGATTTTGTCCGACTCAACTTTCAACACAGTCATGCTAGGCGCATTGGTGGATACAGTTTCACGCGGTGCCTGCAGTACCTGGTTCATCTGCCCCAGAATGTGCAGTCGAGCCTGCTGAGCCTGCTCCAGTGCGATTTCCATGATCTTCTCAGTGATACCTTCGATCTTGATATCCATCTGCAGAGCAGTGATACCGTTGGCAGTACCTGCAACTTTGAAGTCCATGTCACCGAGATGATCTTCATCACCCAGAATGTCAGTCAGAACGGCAAAACGCTCACCTTCCTTGACCAGACCCATGGCGATACCGGCAACCGGCGCCTTGAGCGGCACACCTGCGTCCATCAGCGACAGGCTGCCTACGCAGACAGAAGCCATGGAGCTGGAACCATTGGATTCAGTGATCTCCGACACCACGCGAATGGTGTACGGGAATTCTTCGGCAGTTGGCAGAACAGCAGCCAGACCTCGACGCGCCAGACGACCGTGACCAATTTCACGACGGCCAGTGCCACCCATGCGTCCACACTCACCGACTGAATAAGGCGGGAAGTTGTAGTGCAGCATGAAGTTGTCTTTGCGCTCGCCTTCCAGGGCATCAATCAGCTGCGCATCGCGAGTGGTACCCAGCGTGGCAACACCAATAGCCTGAGTTTCACCGCGGGTAAACAACGAAGAACCGTGAGCCTTGGGCAGTACACCCACCTCAACAGAGATTGGACGCACAGTGCGATTGTCGCGACCGTCAATCCGGGCTTCACCGTTCAGGATTCGCTGGCGAACAATATTTTTCTCAAGCTTGGCAAATACACCGATTACATCGTCGGCACTGAATTCAGAACCTTCACCGGCGATACTGGCAATCGCCTGCTCACGCAGTTCGCTTACCTTACCGTAACGCTCCATTTTGTCGGTGATGCGGTACGCATCGCCAAGCGCAGCCTTGTAACCATCGGCAACCGCAGCCATCAATGCTGTGTTTTCTTCCGGCGCCGACCACTCCCATTTGGGCTTACCAGTCTCAGCAACCAGCTCATTGATAACCTTGATAACCGCCTGCATTTCCTGGTGGGCATACAATACTGCACCCAGCATTTGGTCTTCGGTCAGCTCAGAAGCTTCCGACTCAACCATCAGTACCGCTTGCTCGGTACCAGCCACCACCATGTTCAGCTCGCTGGCTTCCAGCTCCGAGTAGGTGGGGTTCAGGAAATAGCCCTTGTCGGCGCTGTAACCAACACGTGCACCGCCGATGGGACCAGCAAAAGGAATGCCGGAAATCGCCAACGCGGCAGAGGTGCCGATCATCGCAGCGATATCAGGATCAACGTCCTTTTCTGACGACATGACCGTACAGACAACCTGTACTTCGTTTTTGAATCCGTTAGGGAACAGCGGACGAATCGGTCGGTCGATCAGACGCGAGGTCAGGGTCTCTTTCTCGGAAGGTCGGCCTTCGCGCTTGAAGAAACCACCGGGGATTTTACCGGCTGAATAGGTACGTTCCTGATAGTGTACGGACAGCGGGAAAAAGTCCTGTCCTTCTTTGGCCGTTTTGGCACCGACTACGGTACACAAAACCGATACATCGTCCATCGACACCAGTACAGCACCGGTCGCCTGACGTGCGATACGGCCTGTTTCCAGAGTAACCTTATGGCCACCCCACTGGAATGTTTTACGAACGGGATTTATCACTCAGTTTTCCTCCATTGAGGTCTTATAAATGTATTGGGGCCGAAACCGGCCCCAATCACACTGTGCTTTGTATTAACGACGCAAGCCGAGACGTCCGATCAGGGTGGTGTACCGCCCTGCATCTTTCTTCTTCAGATAGTCCAGCAGTTTGCGGCGCTGGTTAACCATGCGAATAAGGCCGCGACGCGAGTGGTGATCTTTACC
>NZ_JBVBUV010000106.1:0-9215 GCF_057445395.1 Litorivivens sp. | reverse complement strand
GAGATAGCAGCCGACATCGCAAAATAAGACAACGCTCCAATAGCAATCTTTTTCATAATAAAACCTCTTCTAATTAATTTTTTACCGCTCTAATTTCTCTTACTGCCAATTGGCCTCGTCCCAATTAGACGAATCCCAGACTGCATTCTCTGTGTTCGGATCTGGCTCGCAGCTATCACCCACACCATTCGCATCGCTATCGACCTGGTCTGCGTTAGCTACTTCAGGGCAGTTATCTACATTGTCGCCAATGCCATCGCCGTCGGTATCTGCCGTCTCATTGGGGTTTTCAGGGAAGGCATCACGGTTATCGCCCACGCCATCACCATCGGTATCAACTGATTCGACAGGGTCTTGGGGAAAAGCATCTGCATTATCACCAACGCCATCACCATCGGCGTCATTGGTTTCCGCAGGATCATTTGGAAATGCGTCGGCATTATCGCCTACACCATCGCCATCTGAATCCTTGGACTCTGCCGAATCATTCGGGTAGCTATCCGCATTATCACCAACACCGTCACCATCTGTATCAGTGGTTTCTGCTGCGTCACCGGGGAACGCGTCGCGGTTATCGCCGACACCATCACCATCGGTATCTTTGGACTCTGCCGGATCGTTCGGAAAAGCATCTGTATTATCGCCAACGCCATCGCCATCGGTATCTTTGGATTCAGAAGCATCACCAGGAAACGCATCCGCGTTATCGCCTATACCGTCGCCGTCGCTATCTTTGGTTTCTGCCGGATCTTCAGGGAAGGCATCTGCGTTATCTCCCACACCATCCTTGTCGGAATCTCTAGACTCCGCGGGGTCGTTAGGGAACACGTCGCTGTTATCGCCAACGCCATCGCCATCACGATCACTCCACTCACTTGCGTCATCCGGAAAGGCATCACAGGCATCACCGTAAGTATCCGAATCACGATCTTCCTGAGTTTCGTTGCTCACCGTAGGACAATTATCGCTAGCGTCAGCTACCGAATCCTCATCAATATCCGGAGCCGTTCGCGCCTGCTTCGGTGATTCAGATACCGTGCCATCTTCCATTGCTTGCGTGTTTTGGTCGTTACCGGTCGTTTCTTTTTCCGCAACCATCACTTTGCTCACCTCAGAAACCGGGGTATCCGTACCCGGAATTTTCAAGGTAGATGGATCAACGGTCACTGCTGCCGCGACATCGCTTACATCATTAAACTCCTGTATCTGTCCGGTAGCCGAGCTTCCGTCAATCTCGCCGTCACTCAGATCCTTTGCCAATGCATCTACTAAGGAGTCAGCAGTTACTGTCGACGCGCTATTGTTGGCAACGGCCTCTTTCCGAAGGTTTTCTACAACCGCCGAGAACGCCTCAATAGCCATACGATACTGAACAGATTTACGCTGCGCTTCGACGGTATCCGTGTTTTGCGTAACCAGCGGCGGCGTAGTATTCAGATTAATATCGGCACTTACGCCAAAACCAAACACGCTTGCTACTTGTTTACTGGCAACTTTGAATGCGCTGAGAAATTCAGTGCTAGAAACCACGCCATCTCCGTCGCCGGTATAGGGCTGCTTCGTGGAGTCTGCATTCTCAACAGCCAGCTTGTATGCCGCGGTGGTCAGTGGCGAGGGATACACAGGTGAGGACAACTCACTGCTGTCTACTACCGTTATCAAACGTTTCACCACAGGTTGGCCACCCGTTGTGATATCAACGGTATCGTCGTCTGCCAATACTTCCAAAATAAGTAGTTGCGGCAAGGGTAACGTTACCGCAAGCCCTGCAATTTCAGCTCGCGCGTTTGTTTCACCAGTGGCGATGCTCGCGCCTTTGAAGTCATCCGAGCCCGCGAGAAACGCATAGGCATTGACAACTGCGCCTGCCAGCGGCCCTTTTACACCCGACCCGCTAATCGCTTGCGTGTTGGCGGTTGCATCAGGTGAAGGTGCATCTGATGCGGATTCTGGTGGTGGCGCTGGATCATCGCTACCCCCTCCACCACCGCCACACGCGGCCAGGATTGATAACCACAGGGCAATAGAGCCCCGTCTCGCCCATTCACGAGCGAAATTAGTTTGATTCATCAAGTCTCCCCCCTCGAGAGAATTTGTGAATTGCGACGTAAAGGAAATTGGCGTTAGATCGTTATTGTTAGTATGAACAACACCTCGATATGAAATAATTATCTTTGCCCATCACCACTTCATGCAATGTGACACAGTTCAAATCTATAACGGTTGAAAACAGGGGTCAACAGATCAATAGAAATTTTTTATGATTTAACTAACGCTATATTTATGGCGTTAAATCTAAGTTGCTTACAATCCAATCCGCTCAAATGTACTCGCCGCTTTACACTATGGTTAGACGATAAAACACGATTCAGTTAGCAACCCGCTTTAAACGATAGTGACCACCAACACACGTAGGAAATAGAGATCCGATGAGGTCTAGTAATAGACATACAAAGTGCGACAAAAAAAATCATTCGGGCTATCACATATTATGAGCTTAACTCTAGGCCATCCGATATGAGACCACCCGCAGCGATCTGTTAGTTAGCAGTCGCTACCGCACCGAGCGTCTGTGCGGAGGAACTCCCTATACTTTTGAAATGCATTACCCAGCAGCGATAAGCGAAGGAGGGATATGTGGCAGTACCGACGAAATACAATATTGGTTTAGTGCATTGCACCACGCACTTTGCATACACGACCCGCCGCGACCTACAGTAAGCGAAAACGGGTCGGAGCAGACGAATGGCTTATCGCGTAGTGCAATGGAATGCTGGCAATGTTGGCCGGCGCGCTATTATCGCCATACAGCGCAACCCAAACTTGGAGCTGGTTGGCTGCTATGTTCGCGACAGCGATAAAGCTGGCAAGGATGCAGGCACCCTTGCAGGTATCGAACCGATCGACGTGGTCGCCTCGCAGAATGCCGATGCTCTGCTGGCACTCAAACCCGATTGCGTAAGCTACAACGGTCTCTGGGCCAACGCGGACGACTTCTGCGCCATACTCGAGCGCGGAATCAATATCGTTACCACCTCGGCCTTTATCACAGGGCATTCTCTCGGTGAAGAAGCCCGCAATCGCATTCTGTCCGCCTGCGAGAAAGGCAACAGCTCGATTTTCGGCAGCGGTATTCACCCCGGTTTCAGCAGCCTGCTTGGTCTGGTCGCCGCCGGCTTATGCGATAAGATCGATTGCGTGTCGGTGCTGGAATCCGTCGATGCAAGCGGCTATGCCTCCAAGGAAACCTGGGAAAGCTGCGGGTTTGGTGCCCCCATTAACACTCCCGGGCTAAGTGATACCCTGCGCGAAGGCTCGAAAGTGTTTTCCGAAGGTGTGCGCGTGGCCGGCATGGCCTTGCAAATTCCCTTCGATGATATTCGTTTTGACGCCAGCTTTTCCGCTGCGGTTGAAGACTGCGACTTTGGGTTTATGCAGATTGCCAAAGGCTGTGTTGCTGGAGTCAATGCCGCATGGCAGGGCATTTACCGTGGACGGCCCGTGGTTGAGTTGAAATATCGCTGGAAAATGGGCACTAAGGTAGAGCCTGATTACCCCCTGCACGAGGGCTACGTTGTGAATGTACAAGGCCGCCCCAATGTCAGCTTCACCCTGAAACACTCATTGCCAGATGACGAACAGCCAAGCAGTGCTATTGAAGCCATGCAGTCGAATCTGATCACAACAGCACTACCTGCCATCAATGCCATACCTGCCGTTTGCAGGGCGCCGGCCGGGATTCGAACCTATGCCGATCTACCCCTGATAACCGGCGCCGGGTTTGTCGGATAGCCCCTAACTGGGGCTAAAAAGCAGCAGGCTGCACAGAGCAACTCGCAATAGTGGCCACTCACTTCCACTGAACAACCCGATTGCTGCGTGACTCTGGCCGACCAAACCACTACAATACGCGCGCCTTTTTTTGAGGCTCTCTGGCGCATTTTCTACTTAACGATCAAAGGTATTGTTTTGAAAAACGTTTTTTTACTGGCCGTCGCGGTCATGATTTCCGGCCTCGGCTTTGCCCAAACCCCTGCCATCGAGCTGAATTACGGTGAACCCGGTCCTCGTGCGGGCACAGGTTTTGGTGACCTCCGCCCAGTAGAGCGCTCTAAAGCCGAAGCGCCGGTGCAGGCAGCGCTGCAACACATTGCAGAACTGGTGCGCTCTGGCATGCACGAGGACTACACAGGCAACAGCAAAACTCGCCTGATCATTGATGTGGCCGCGGACCATAGCAGCGGCCCGGTAGTAAACGACAATGGTAAGCTGCGAACCGAGTTTCGCGTACGCTTGAAAGTACAGCGTCATCGCGCCGTGTTTGAACACCAGATCTATCAGGTGTCCGCACCGGGTGATGCGTTTCGCGAAGAGCTCGCCAAAGCTGTTCAAGGTTTTATGGCACAACCAGAAGTAGCCCGCCACTTCGGCTACGATTCAAGTCAGGCACTGGCGCTGAATTAACCCCGCTACTGTCGCGTTAAACTACGCCCTCTTCTACTTTAAGAGGGCATCCGCCAGCGTCAGGCCGAGCTCCAATCCAAGCCCCCGTAGGTTGCCAGCGATCACGCCGCCCCCTCCACCTTAGAAATACCAGTTGAGCTCAAGCTGCAGGTAATCGTCATTCCGAGCAAGGAAAAATGCTTCGTCTTGCGGCGAAATGTCATGTAACACCCTGGCTTCCAGGCTTAGTTTCATACGGTTGCCAATGCGTCGACTAAACTCCACACTATAAAACTGACTGCGTTCATCCAAGTCAACGACCACACCCGCCAGCAGCGCCGTACCGACAACATCATTGGCAGCCCAGCGAGCGCCGACGAATGCATCGTTCTGAAAACCACTTCCTCTGGTGCCGCGCTCGTCCCACAGATACTCCAGCAGTACGCCAATATCGCTGGCGCCGCCGGCAAGACCATAAATCGTATATTCAAAGCCGAGGCTGGCCGCAGCGTATCGATCCCGCGCTGCGATACCGGGATTCGTCGCCGCCCCTCGGCGATTGAATTCATCGCGCCACAGTGCCTCTGCCTTGAATAGCCAGTCACCCACCGTGTATTGGGCATCCACGCTGAACTGATCCATCAAACCGTAAAATGGTCGAACAGACTCGATCTGGTACCCGGGTTGCGCCAGCTCCCGGGTTGCGCCGGCACCCACACCGAGTTGCGTGGCAAGGCCGTACAATGTGGCGCCCGCAGGGCCCAGCGGGCCAGACGCGGTCAGACGAACAGCACCGGGCACCCACTTGGGGTCGCGTTGGGTTCCCGAAAACCAGGCCACGCCGTAATCCAGAGCACCCACCCAGCCCTGATGGCGAAGCGCCCAGTCCAGGTGGCTTTGTTCAGCACCCGATTCGTAGAGAGGATTCCCGTCGTCAATTGGCAACGGCGACCGAAATCGACCTTCACGCCCTGGGAAGGCTCTCTCGCGAAAGTAGGGCAGTAGAAACAGTCGTGTACTGCTCCCATTGTCTGCAACGTAGTTAAATCGCAGCATGGGCTGGCCAAGTTTGTCTTCACCATCGAGGTTCTCCAAGGCATCGTCCTGATTGATCGTATCAATCAGATGCAATACTTCGGTGCGCCCCCAGAACACGCGGGAAACGCCGAGCAGTATTTCCCAATGCCCCAGCACGCCCTGCCAGTGGAGCTCGCGAATATCATTATGGCTTCGTTGCTCGTCAACCGCTTCAATTCTCGCAAACGGCGCGAAGGTGACGCTATGCGCGCCACCATTCCATTCGCCATACCACTGAGGCGTAAGCGCCAGTGAAGCCGCGTGGTCAGATTGCGACGCATAGAGCGCCTGTTCCGTATAAGCGCGCAGCTCTAACTGCAGGTCAACTTCTACGGTATGACGATCTAGCCCCAATACCGGCCCTGCGACTATCATCAGTGCCAAATGGCCGATGACACCTTTCATCAACGCATTCTCGCCAGTCCGGACTGGTTAAACTGACGCTCATCTAAGCCAGTGGCAAAACGGAAGTCGGTAAACGTCAGTGTGGTGCTTTTCAGCGTCTGATGATTCACCATTTCCAATCGCGATGCGCGCCAGTGCTTGTCGAGGTACTGCTGGTAGTCGTGGAAGGTCAGTGTTTTCAGGTGGCTCTGTTTGCGGTCGTAGTACTCCACCTTTTGCACCCGATACTCCGCCTTATCGAGCCACACCACCTGTCGGGAATATCCAGAATTTTCATCGACCGGGTCGCGCTCGATGACAAAACATTCCTGGCCATTGAGCGTTTCGTCGCGAAGGTAGCGATACGTATACTTTTCGACCTCCTGAGAAGAAATGTCCTCATAGGCAAACTCGGAACCCATAAATGGCCCCGACTTGTTACTGGACGCAATGCGTTTTACGCGTTTCAGCGCCGGCAGGTAAAGCCATTGATCGTCGTCGCCCACCCGATGACTGAAGGTGAGCAAAGCCGTTCCACGGACATCTCGCGGCTCATCAAAAACGATCAGGCTCTTGTCGCCATCGCCGTCCACTTCCAGTGATTTATTGCGCATTTCCCGCAGACTTTCATCACCCTGTCGATTACGCAGTAACATTGACATCGAAGCGCTGGAATCACGCCAACCAAGGTCGCGGCGGTCCGCTTCCCGAGCAATCGCAAGCCCCTTTTCCTCGGCGGTGAGACCGTTGTATTCGGCTAGAGATAAAGCGCTCAGCAACATTAACAGCGGCAACAGCATCATGCGGGATATGACTTTAGGATGCAGGAGTTTCATATGTGGCCTCCAATGGCAGTTCTGATTCAGTTTCCGGGTCACGATCAGCCCACAGCAAAATAACTGGCAGCAGCAGGAAATCGGTAACCAGGGCACTCACAATACCCATTACCGTTAGCAGCGACATACTGGCGGTGGGATAAAACGCCGAGTAACAAAGCACTAGAAACCCTAGCGCCAACGTCAGCGACGTAACCAACAGCGCCGAACCCACTGTACGGAAAGTATGAACTACCGCCTGCGCCGATGTGAAATTCTGTTCCCGTCGTGCACGCAGATACTTGCTCATAAAGTGTATCGTGTCATCGACGATGATACCCAGCATAACACCCATCGAGAACGACATCGTGAAGTTGATCTCGCCGTTATAAATAGCCCACAAACCAAAGGCCATTCCCATGGGGAACAGGTTAGGCACAATACTGATCAGACCGAATTTCAGGCTACGCAGTGCAAGCACCAGAATCACCGAAATGCCCAACAGTGCCAGCGGAATGCCCACGGCCATCGAGCTGAAATTACGCTCGGCGATAAAAGCAAACATCACAGCCGGTGATACACCATTGGCCGCCATGTCCGGCGCGTTGGTTTTCAGCCAATGTTGACCTGCATACAGTATTTCCCGGGTTTCACGTGACTTTAAGTGCTCAAGCGTCACAATGAATCGCGAGGCCGATTTATCGATATTGATGCTGTTATTAAGATCAAGTCCAAAGGGCAATGAAAACTCGTAGAGCAGCAGATACTGCGCTGCCAAATTGCGCTCTTCAGGTAACTTGTACCAGTCCGGATCATCGCCGTGCAGGTTTTTATTCAGGCGCTTGAAAATATCGGAGATGCTGGAAACATGCATCACTTTTGGATTTTCGTACCACCAGTTTTTAAAAGCATCGAGTTGCGCCAAATACTCTGGATCAGCCACGCCGTTTTTTGCCGGCAACGAAAACTCCATGGTGTACAGGCCAGTAATATTGTCGGCCATAAAATCCGAATCATTGCGAAACTGTATTCGTTCATCAAAGTAATGAACAAATTTGTCATTCGCTTCGTTTAAGGGAATAAGCGCCATAAGACCGATGGAAAGTGCCGCCGCTGCCCAGAATACCGGCTTGGCATTGCGCACCGTCCACTCGCCAAGTGCTGTCATTCGCATCGACATGAAGCTACGCCGTTGCGCGGGGACACGCACCGGCAAAATGGCGATGAGGGCGGGCAGCAGGGTAATGGAGAACAGCCAGGCCAGAATGGCTCCCATGGCAGAGATATTGCCAAGATCATGCAACGGCGGTGAATCGGCAAAGTTGATGGACAACAATCCCAGCGCCGTCGTGATGGAAGTAAGAAACACTGGCATAAAATTCAGACGCAGCGATTCAACCATCGCGTCATTTTTATTCATGCCTTCGCGCATCAGCGCAAACAGTGAAACCAGGATATGCACGGAATCCGCCACCGCGAGCGTGGTTATGACGATCGGCGACACCGCGGAAGGTGAGGTGAGATTAATGCCCAGGTAGCCAGCCAAACCCATGGCCCCAGCTGTCGAAAATACTATTACCAGTACCGTCGCCAGCGTGGCCGTCGCAGAGCGCAAGAAAAGATAGACCACCACAACAAGCAACAGGTACATCAGCGGATAGAGCGACTGAATATCCGCCTGGGACGCCTCCGCAAAGGTATTGCTCATCATATTAGAACCGCTGAGATAGACGCGGTGCTCTGGATACTCGCGAAGCAACTCATCACGCAACAGCCGTGTTGCTGCTACCGCTTCGGTGACCTCCGTTGGCGACTTACCCAGATACTGATGATTAATCGCCACCGCCAACACATGACCTTCGCGGCTGGTTAGACGGCCCGCCAACAAGGGCTCATGAGTCGCAATATCTCGTATGCGTTCAAGATCAGCCTCTGACACGGCATCAGGGTCTGCTACCAGATCTGCAACCAGGAGGTCATCGGCTTCGGCTTGCGTGTGCTGAAAGTTGGTTATCGAATCTACCCGGATAACATAAGGTAGTTCCCAGGCGCGCTCGGTAAAGGCGTGAACCAAACTGAGGGTTTTACGGGTATAAGCGGTGTCGGTTGGTGGCTCAATCACCACCATGGTGATGTCATTCTTATTGTAGATATTCTGAACTTCGTCGAAAGCTTGCAGCTGCGGATTCTCTGGCCCGAAGTAAACACGGTAGTCCGTTGAAAATCCGAGATAACGACCACCAGAGGCCAGCAGTCCAGCGACAAGCACAGACAGGCATAACGTCAGCCACCGATGAGCGACAATCAAGCGGCCCATTCGCACTACAAACTCGTCAATCGCGTTTAGCATGGCGATCTCCCCCTTATCAGCAAGGGCCCTATTAAATCACAGCGACGGGAACGGGAGTGTCTTCAATCATCCACTGCTTTCGCACAAGCCTTGTGCGAAAGCAGTGGATATTCATGCGGGTAACGGTCTAAACGCTGAAAGTGGAT
>NZ_JBVBUV010000105.1:0-9252 GCF_057445395.1 Litorivivens sp. | reverse complement strand
ACGATACTGGCTGCCTGCCATTTTTGATCGCTTAGTTCTGGAAAATACTCTGATCAAAGCGCGCAAGACCAAGAAACCAAAACAGGAATGCCCATGTTTAATATTCGTATAGAGCACGTACTCAATAAACCGATAGCCGACGTATTCGACGCACTTGCCGATCACGCCAATTATGCGCGTTTCCGCGGTATAAAAGTGTCACGCTTATTGGAAGAGGGAAAATCCGAGGAGAATGGTCAGGGAGCGTTACGTTTTCTGGACTTGGGCAAAGTACAGCTTGAAGAACGCATCACACAATTTCAGCGACCAACGCTGCTCGGCTACCAGATAGAAAAATCACGCCCACTGCCCTTCAAGCATGAGATCGGTGAAATTCGTCTGACCGAAGACGGTGACAAAACCCATGTACTGTGGGTCTCTCGGGGGCGGATTACCGTGCCACTACTTGGGCGGTTTTATTTAGATGGAATGTTTGAGCGACAGGGTGTGAAGGGATTTACTTCGCTTCTCAAGCAGATCGAAGCAATGTGATAGCTGGCTTTCCGGCGGTCTTAGACAAATGAATATATAATTCTCTTTGCATAGCATTCACTTGGTCCGGGTAAAATACTGAGACGGCGTTTTCCCAAACCAGCGCTTGAAACTTCGCCTGAAACTGGAGACATCACTAAAGCCCATCAAATGCGCGACGGTTTCAACGGTTAGTCTCGCATCACTCAAGTAGTGAACCGCTTGTTTCTTTGCGACTTCATCCCTGACTACCTGAAACTTCGTTCCCTCAGCATCCAGCTTTCTAATGAGAGTCCGCGCACTCATATGGAGGGAATCTGCGACTTCTCCCAAACTCCAAATCCTACCCGGATTCTCCGCAATTAAGGATGAAACCGCGGCTTCAGTCGATTGACTAGATGGCTCTTTACTAAAGCCGGAAACCTCATTGAGCTGTTGTTCACAGATCGCTACCGATTGCTCGTGCATAAGCGGATCAGCGACAGGCGACGGAATGGATAACTGTGAGCTGGGGACAAAAACGCTGGTGTAGGGGCAATCAAAGGCAATATCAGCCCCATAGTGGTCATAGTACTTTTCGCTATAACCAGGTTTAGAGTAAGAAAAACAGACCTTGCCGGAGAATTCGTGGTCTCCGGTAAAGTGGTTTATAGCCGCGAAAATGCTACTGAAAACGCTCTCGGTAATGAAAATTCGAAGGTCATGGAGTTCGCTGCCTTCGATCAGGGTAACAGTCATACCCGCTGGGCTTTCGGTGACGGAAAAGTGCACCAGATCAAATCGTGTTTGGCTGTATCGAGCAAGCAAACCTAATGCTTTTCGGAGATCCGGACCACTAAAAATTGCAACACCAAGCGGACCATGTGTAGAAAGATGCAATTGGGTCCCAACTGACAAGCCCAAATCATCTCGCCCGGAAATTGCGCAGGCATTCCGATACATCTGCGCCAATTCATCACTGGAAATGCAGCCATCAAGCGACATCAGATCGTCATATGACACGGTCGTGCCCTTAAAGAAAGCGGCACTTTTTTCTTCACTCAGTCGCAAATGGCGAAACAGAATGCGGGCATAACTTGAGGAAAGATATTTCCTGTCTTGCATCGTGGAAAACACCGGACTATGCAATGAAATTAGTATTATGAATGCGCAAAGCCATTGCGGAGACTATACGCCAGCGAGCGCAATTTGTCATTATTTGTCCCCCTGCTGTCATTCTCGGTTCTGTTCGTTTAACCCGCGTCTTATAACAATGGGTAAATTGGGAGACGTGACATACCGAGAGGTTCGAGGATGAATAAAACCAGCACTTGTGCAGATCAAACCGATGATATCGAATTATTTAAGGCTCTCACCAAACGTCCTGAAGTCGCCTGGCCAAGTATTGTCGTTCTTGTTGCTGCCTTTGTTTGCTATGGCATATCGATCGCAGGGTATATCGAAGGAACATTGTCGTTACCCTGGGCGATAGTGATTAGCACGATCGGCGCCTATTTGTCTTTCACACCCGGTCATGACGCAACGCACAATGCCATAAGCAAAAATCGGCAACTAAACGACTGGATTGGCCGGATAGCGACTGTTCTTCAGTCACCCGTACCCTTTTTTCGCACTTTCCGTTTTATCCACATGCAACACCACAGATTCACTAACGATAAAACCAAAGACCCTGATGTCTATGTAAGCCGGGGTTCACGCTGGTTGCTCCCTTTGCGATGGGCTACGCTGGACATCAATTACCTCTTCTACTATTTCCGGCCATCTGTTTTTAAAACCAGACCAGAAAGCGAACGCAAGGAATTGTATTTCGCAATTCTGTTTGGGGCGGTGATATTGACTGTTGTTGGGCTCGCGGGCTGGATTGAATACTACGTATTGCTGTTCTTTATCCCTACACGAATCAACACTGTGCTGCTGTCAGTCGTATTTGATTACCTGCCCCACTACCCTCATCACAAGCAAGAAGTAGAAAACCCTTTTCAAGCCACATCGAACCGGGTCGGCCTGGAGTGGCTACTGACGCCGCTATTACTCTTCCAAAATTACCATCTGGTACACCATCTCTACCCGAAAGTTCCATTCTATCGCTACCTGAAGGTCTGGAATGCCAGGAGCCAGTATCACCAGTCACAAAATCCAGCAACGACTGACGCCTTATCACTTCATCCCAGAGACGCAGGCTAAGCCTCTCTGATCGAGGTATCATCATGATAATCAAAAAGACAAAAACGATTCTGGCTACAACAATGACTTCCGCAATGCTATTGCCATCCGCAGTGCTGGGAAAAGAAGATGGCCGCAGAGTGCTGGAGGAGGTCATTGTTACGGCCCAGAAACGCGCTCAAAGTTTGCAGGAAATCCCCATGTCGGTATCCGCCATCAGTGGTGATATGGCGACAGACGCAGCGATAGTCGACACCACCGACCTGGTTCAGTACACGCCAAATGTAAAATTTACAGCCGCAAATCCCGCCTACAGTTCCACCAGCATTCGCGGGTTTGGCACGCCTCCGCTTGCCCAGAATCTTGAGCCTTCTGTTGGTCTGGTAATCGACGGCGTCAGCTACGGTCGCTCTACCTTTACCAACGATGCTGTCTTCGACCTGGAGCGATTGGAGGTTTTGCGAGGACCCCAGGGGACGCTGTTCGGTAAAAACACGGTCGCTGGCGTACTGAATTTTACGACGGCTGCGCCTAGTTTCGATCTGAGCGGCTATATCAATGTGGCCGAAGAAAGTTTGGACGGGAAGCGATATGAAGCCGCTCTGGGCTTTCCGATAATCGATGACGTTCTGGCCGCTCGAATAAGCTGGCGCAAGCGTGATAAATCTTTCGGCCTCTATAACACCACCCGCAATAACGAAGAAGAACAATTTAAAGATGAGTCTATGCGTTTAAAGCTGGACTGGTTTCCGTTCGAGGGTGGTGAGATAAACCTACTCGCCTTTAAATCCGACTTTGAGAGCGTAGGCAATGGCATGCAACACAGCCATATTACACCAAGCGGTTTTCAGGTATACCGTGAAGCAGACCCGCAAACCGAAGATGATGAGTTTAATAATACCCGTGCAACCAATGCTCCCACATTCACGAGTAGGTTTAGCGAAGCGATCGCACTGAAAATGAGCGTTGATACTGGCGACAATTGGGTTTTTCGCAACGCTAGTCTGACGGCCATCGCTAGCCGGGCACAGGTTGACACTCCCTATCTACTAGATTCTGACTTCGGGCCAGTCAACGCGCTCTCTTTGGAAACGGACGGTCCCGATCGCTACAAACAGGAACAGTTCGAGTTGCGCTACACCGCCGACAGTGACGTACTGTTTGGCTGGGGTGACTCTGTCGACTGGGTTATAGGAATGTTCGTTGGCGAGTCGCACGCAACCGTAACCCAGTTCGCGCGTCAAAACCTCACCGGGCTTGCCCAACTGGCGCCGTTAATCGCTGAAGGTCGTGGTGTACCAAACGCAGGTGCCGCTGAGGTAGCGGCACTGAACGCATTGATCGGTGCGGTTCCAAACGGCGAGCAAGACGTATTCGCGGTGAATTATGTCCGCGTTTTCGCAGAGTCCTACGCGTTGTTCGCGCAGGCAGATTGGCACTTGTCGAGCTCACTAACGACAAGCCTCGGCATCCGACTGGGTAAGGAAACCAAAGACGGCGCGAACGGAAGTTTCGCAAACACGCCTGTGCCCGCACTTGTCGCCGGACAGGAAAACTTTGACAACGAAGGCAGCAAGAAAGAATACGAAGTCTCACCGAAACTGGCGGTCAGTTGGTCACCCTCTGATGAACTTACGGTATTCGGCAATATCGCCAAGGGCTTTAAAAGTGGTGGCTATTCAGGTCCTCTAATCAGGCCGATTAACGTGGAGTATGAAGCAGAAGAAGCGCTTTCTACAGAGATCGGTATAAAAAGCCGCTTGTTTGATCAGACCTTAGAATTAAATGCCACAGTTTACAAAGTGGATTTCGATAACTTCCAGCTCAACCTGTTTGACGGCACACAGATTTCTACGGCTAATACCGGTGAAGCAAATTCCAAAGGCCTGGAAATTGATTTCCAGTGGCTACCTCCGATCCCGTGGCTCACGTTACAGGGGAGCGTAGGCTTTAATAAAACACGGTATGGCGATTTCCCCTGCGGACCGACAACCTGGGATGACCGCGACGCGTTACCGGAATGCGGTGACGATGCGCCACCTTCCCAAGACTTAACTGGCGAGCGATTGGCCTTTGCGCCAGCGGAATCTGCCAGTATAACGCCGACTGTTCGCTTCCCCGTTTGGCCCGCGCGGGAAATAGGCGTCATGTTTGCTATTGATGTCATTTATCAGGGCGATCATTACCTTGACCCCGACCTTGACGAAAAGACCTATCAAGAAGCGACGACCAAGATCAACGCAAGACTGGCAATATCACCCGTGGACAAACGCTGGGCTATCATAGTGAATGCCAAGAACCTCACCGAGGAACAGGAGAGATTGTTAGTGCTGGATGCACAACAACAGGGAGGGAATTATGTGGCGGTTACCCACCCTGATGAAGTGCAGTACTCAGTGGATTTTCGCTATAACTTCGGGCTACTGGACTAACCCTGCTGTTGCCTAAGTTATCAGGAACATTATTTCCCAGTATGATGCTGCAGATTTTAAGTCTCTTCCAATAGAAAAATTTCAGAGACTATGCGTCCGGCCTGACTTTTCCATTCAGAGGTGCCGAGGCTGAGTTAAAGTATTTTCCAACGCCGCCCACGCTTTTCAGGAACTTTTTGGTCTTCAGGTAAAGTGCATAGTCTGTCCATATGCGTAGTGGAGCCGTCCGCATACTCCCAAACCAACTGATTACCATCGGGCCCTTCTTCCAGATAGCGATTCACTACCACCGGCCCCACCCGAAAACATTGAATTCGAGGACTTTGTCGCTCCACGTCATACTGGCCGAGGTTCTAGCACAGTATTCCTTGTCGCCTAAGGTAAAGAGCACAGAACCTTCTGTATCGTTGGAGTTTAAACCAACCTAAGCAGCTCCATTCTTGAAATTAGTGATTTAACTAGTAAAAAACCTGACATGAACAACTTTTTCGATCACGAAATTAATTTCTTGAAAGAGAAGGGGAACAATTAACCAGAATGTTGCCGTTTTTTTTGCGGTACGAATCCTAAATTGAGCCGCTGCTGACGTGCCGCGATTGCAATTAATTGCAATATGATGTGATGTGAGTGTGATAGCCAGCGAGAAAGACCGAACCTGTCTCCGTTCGAACTACCGCTAACGCGCTGGTTTTATGAAGCTTTTCTCAAGTAATCGGAGTATGCCGCAGCAGCCGACCGTCGGATTGATAACCCGAAGCAGCTCGCAGCCTTAGTATGAATTTACTACTACCCGGACCGGTTCAAGTTACTTGGATATGGTCAGTGCCAACCTTGTCACTGCTCAACTTTGAGCATCAGCTTACCCAGATTGCGGCCCGCGAATATCATCTCAAATGCTTCGGGAAAGTTTTGCAGTCCTTCCACGACATGTTCAAGCACGCGTAGTTTGCGCTGCTCTACCAGCGGCGTAAGCACTTCGACCGCTTCGGGAATCTGCAACAGGTAGTCCTGCATGGTAAAGCCGCGCAATGTCAGCGAGTGCGTAATCGCCGAGAGATAATTCTTTGGTCCTTGTACGCTGTCCATGTCACCGTACTGCGAAATACCCCCACACAGTACGACGCGACCCTTGTAGTTCATTCGAGTCAGCACAGTATCGAGTATTTCGCCGCCGACATTGTCAAAATACACGTCGATACCATTCGGGCATTGCTCTCGCAGACAGTCCTTGATCGAACCCGACTTGTAATCGATCGCTCCCTCCAGCCCGAACTGCTCAGTGAGTAATTTGCACTTTTCAGGTCCACCGGCAATACCGATGACACGTGCACCTGCCAATTTCGCTATTTGGGAGGCAATCGAGCCCACAGCGCCCGAGCAGGCCGACACGACTACGGTATCGCCTTCTGAAGGCGCACCGATATCACTCATACCAAAATATCCGGTGAAACCTGGCATGCCGAGTGCACTTAAAAAATAGTTTAGCGGGAGATTGCCGGGCTCAATTCGACTTAAAAATCCTTCCGCGGGCAATACCGCTTCACTTTGAACCCCGGTAAACCCGGTTGCAAAACTGCCGACCGGATAAAGATCAGATCGGCTTTCCACCACCTCACCCACCCCGAATGCCCGCATAACCTCGCCCTCATTTACCGGCGGGATATAAGAACGTTTGTCGGTCACCCAGCCCATCATTCCCGGATCGATTGAAATATACGCAAGTCTCAGGCGAATCTGACCATCCTCCAGATCCGGTGTTTCATCCTCGGTGAAGCGCCACTGGGGAAACGCATTGCCCTGGGGACGTTTCTTCAATCTAACTTGTGATGGCATAGTTAATGTCCTCGCAACCGATTTTTTCGAACCCTGACAGTGATCATGAGGACAGACTGACCATCAATCCCAACCGACCGGGCACCTTGTTGTCCAGTAGCTGCTTCCATTTATCCACTAATGTCTCCGCATCATTGATCCACTGCACATCCCAGTGATGGGAATTTTCAGAAATCAGTCTGAATAGTGTTTCCATACCTCGCTTGTGGAAGACCCCTTCGCCCCACTCTTTATCGCGCATTTCCTGATGCGCTGGATGGAAGAAGAAGTGCGGTGCAGCGCCTGGCAATTCTCTGGCAAGCGCCTCCATACCTTCGAAACCCTCCCAGTCGGTAAATCCGACCAGGCAGCTTTCCACGAGGCGATCCTGAAAATGATGATGAATCGACCCCAGAAGCGCAGTGTTGGCAGCAAAGTCGATATAGGCCGTGGTCTTGCTATTGTCTATTGCCGTCTCATCGCCATAACAAACAATACTGTCGCAGCAGTTCAGTTTCTCAACGAACTCTCGATTACCCGCGGAGGTCAAACCTATAATCTTCGCAGCGCATTTGGGATTGTCCTTGAGTAACTTGGCGACGCCGAACCCGGTCTTGGAAGAAACCGAGCTGACCACGATCTGCTCAGCATTGAAAAAATCATTGGCGTCACAATAGTCCGCAACGCAGTACGAGGTCATAAAAATTACGAACAGGCAGCTGGCGTTCTCAAAGTCCATCATTTCCTTGGGGTGATTCGTCACATTGCCGTATTCGTTGTACAGCCCAAACAACGGCACTCGATAGGCAGAGACTTCCCTGAACTGCATATCGTTCTTTTTTTGCAAGCGCAATGCTGCGGTATTCGCCATCGGATAAAAGCCATGCAGCCGCGTGCCCACCGGCGCGTCGGGGTTTTGACTTTCGGTTACCGTCGCCACCCCCCACACAGGCACCACGCCCCATTCTTCAGGCGCGGGATAGAATTGCCAATACACATCGTCTCCGCCGATGGCATAGCTGACATTGTTGGCAGTCAGGGCAAACTTCTCAATCGCGACCCGCACCTCGCCGGACTCCAGCGGCTTTGTTTCAGGCTCAACAAGACGTACCTGCCGAAAATCCCGTTTATTCACCTGCATTTGAATGGGTGTTGTCACGTTGACTCTCCTCGCGTTGAAAAAGTAGTCAAAACTGAATCACCGGCCCTCAACCAAAGACTTGAGTACCCGAAGATCCTCCAGGGTTCCCCGAGGTATTCGCTCGTTGATTCGATCCGGCGGCAGATCTCCACCCATGTCTGCGTGGCTAATTAAGGTCAGTCGGGTGGCGGTGTCGGAAACCGGCAGTATCTCGATCGAAGTATTGGATAGAGCTCGGACATACTTTTTACTCGGGGGCAATTTCGGGTCGGATACGGCATTTACGGTGATCCTGCCGGTTCTCGCACAACGCTCCACGGTGACACGATTGACCACGTCCCGGTCGGACAGCGGCCAAGGCAGATCGAGTATCGTGTGCACGATGCGCTCGTCCTCGGAAATCTGCTCGATCACCCGGCTGGACTTGCACATCTTGCGCCATTTGGCGCATTCGTTATCGCTGCCCAAGCTCGCGGCAAGCTGCTTAGGTGTCGCATTGATTTTCACTACCCCCTTCACCGCCAGGAAAGGTGAACCAGGTACCGGCTTCGTATATATCTGTAATTGGTCCTCATCCAGCGCTAAAACCCACGATTCATCCGAAACCCCATTCAATGAGGTGAGCATCATTGCCATGAAAAAAATCATTATTCGCATAGTTACCAGACCTCTGTCCTTCTTTTGATTGCAGTTCATCGCCGCTGCCGACGAAACGCCGCAATAAACAGTTTTTGATACAACCCGGGAAACAATCTCACTACTACATCCATAAACTTTGCATCCCCGCCGATCACCACGCGCCGCGCATTCCGTTGCACACCCTTCAATATCGTTTTCGCAGCCTCTTCCGCACTGGTGCGCAGCATTTTCTCCGTCGCCAGAATCTCCTGCTCACGTGTTGCGTCCTGACCCAAGTTTACGCTGGCATTCACCCTGCCCGACCGCGCGATATTGGTTTTGATGCCACCAGGATGAATGCTGGTCGCACTGATCGAACCACCCTCCAGTTCCAACTCCTGCCGCAGCGACTCGGTAAATCCGCGCACTGCAAACTTGCTGATGTTGTAGGCGCTCTGGGTTGGCTGGGCGCAGATTCCGAAAATACTGGAGACGTTGACGATGTGCCCTTCGCCACTGGTTTTGATATGCGGGAGAAAGGCTTTGGTGCCGTGGATCACACCCCACAGGTTAATG
>NZ_JBVBUV010000104.1:0-9283 GCF_057445395.1 Litorivivens sp. | reverse complement strand
CAAGGTTGGCTCGCGTAGGCAATTGCGGGAGTGCGCGGGATGATGGAGGGAGGAGAAAGAGTGCCCCAACTGCATGATGTTATGCGGGTGTTGATGGCCCGCCCGAGAGGATTCGAACCTCTGACCTCTGCCTCCGGAGGGCAGCGCTCTATCCAGCTGAGCTACGGGCGGTTTTCTGCGGGCTGGCACTATATCAGAACGCAGAAATCGCATCAATTTGCCCTGTAGGCGCTTGGTAAGATACCTTTCCTAACTGCTATGTTGAGCATTGGGCGGGTAGCTCGTGTAGTTACATTCTGCTTTATTGTGACGCTTAGCTAACGTAAGCATTTTCGATGCGCTAAACTCATCGAATTAGTGTCGGACTGGCACCTTTGGATTACAAACAAAAATATGAAACCAGCAGAAAGCACGCTAAACGAGAAACAGCGTCAGGAAGTATTAGATAGTCTTGCCACTGTCTATTCGCCGGCTGAAAAGCGATTTGATGACATAACCCGCATGGCGCGTCAGGTATTTGATGTGCCGGTAGCCTTGGTTAGTTTGGTTTCAAAAGACAAGCAGTGGTTTAAATCAACGCAAGGCCTGGCAGCGGCCGAAACGCCGCGCAAAGTTTCATTTTGTGGACACGCGATTCATCAATCGGATGTATTTATCGTGGAAGACGCAAGTCAACACGACTGGTTTGCAGATAATCCGTTAGTTACCAATGACCCGTATGTCAGGTTTTATGCCGGACATCCCCTAGACATAAAGGGTCAGCGCGTTGGTACGCTGTGCCTCTTAGATTCGAAGCCACGCAAGTTTACCGAGGGGCAGATCAACAAGCTGAAAATCCTTGCGGAAAGTGTCGAAGAGCAATTGGCGCTGGCGGTTTTGAGTCCGGGGCAGCAAGCCTTGCTCAGGTCGTTGGGAGAATCTCAGCGTGAGCAACTGATAGACCCAGCTACGCAGATGTGGAACCGGCAAGGCATTGAACGGGTCATGCTGGAAGAATTCAGAATCGCCGGCGCGGAAAATCGTGCACTGGTGCTGGTGACACTTGAGATTGAGGGCTTCGACGCGCTTCAAAAGCAGGCAGGCGAACAAGCTGTCAGTAGTGCACGAATAGCGCTGGCGCGCCGATTGCGAGACGCGGTGGCAAGCAGTGATGCGCTTGGGCTCTATAACGAGAAAACGTTTATGGTTCTCTTCGCGTATGAGAGTGACGAAAATCGAGCCGATAGAGCGCGCGCACTTTTGGCTGCAATAAACGAGACATCGGTAGATGCCGTACAGCAAGAGCGTGTGCTTTACGCCAGAGCGGCCGCGATGACGGCATATTCTCCCGCTAATTTGAGCGTTGTAAATCTGCTATCCCAGACCGATAAAGCACTGACACAAGTGCGAGCCGAGCCGGCCGGGTCCATTCTATTTTTTGATCGCCGCCAGTCCCCCCGCGACTAAAAACCGGGGTCGTATCGAGTATTTTTTGATCAGCTCGAATATTCTGGGCGAACGCGGTATTGTTTAGCCGTGATCAGAGGAAAAGGATTTCCCATGCCACGAAAAACCCGTACCTATCTTCCCGGCGTTCCCGCCCATGTTATCCAGCGCGGCAATAATCGTATGCCGTGTTTTTTCGCAGACCGCGATTATCAATTGTATAAAGAGTTCCTCAAGGTGGCGTTAGAGCGCTATGGAGGGCAAGTGCATGCGTATTGTCTGATGACTAACCATGTCCACTTGTTGGTTACCCCAGAGCATCACGACAGTATTTCGCGCATCATGCAGCATGTCGGGAGGCAATACGTACAATTTATTAACCGGCATTATCAGCGCAGCGGCACGTTGTGGGAGGGGCGGCATCGAAGCAGCCTTATCGACTCAGAGCGCTACTTGCTTGCCTGTTATCGGTATATCGAAACCAATCCGGTAAAAGCAAACATGGTTGCTCGTGCGGCTGACTATCCGTGGTCTAGCGCGCGTTTTCACGCCACTGGTGCGGCTGATGATTTGATTACTCCGCATGCCAGTTATGTCGCGCTGGGTGATGCTTTAGCTGAGCGCTTGAGAGCCTATACGCAATTGTTGGACACTGCGCTGACTGTAAACGAGAGCGAGCACATACAAAATTCGGTGCAGAAAAACCTCCCCACCGGCGGCCAGGAGTTTACCGTTAAAATTGAAACTCAGCTGGGGAGAAGGCTGCGCCCGGGGCGACCGGGAAGGCCGGCCCTAGCGCGCAGCAAGTCAGGGTGATTAAAAAATACTCGATACGACCCCGGTTTTTTTAGGCGGCTTTGTCCAAGCTGAGGGGTAGCGCGGGGGTATCGCCCTGTTTGGTCTGGCCTGCGTACAAGGTCATGTGCGGGAACGGAATTTCGATATCCAGCGCGTCGAAGCGTTTCTTCAGGCGGCGGTTGAATTCACGCAGCACGTGCCACTGATCGCCGGGCTGGGTTTTCATCCGGCAGCGAATAACCACGGCAGAATCGCCAAACGTGGTGATGCCGTGCAGTTCCATGTCGTCAGTGATGCTGGGCCCATACTCCGCGTCGCTGCGTAAGTCGGCGCCTACTTCCTCAATTACCTTGAACACCTGGTCAGTGTCTTCACGGTAGGCCACGCCCACGTTTGCCAGCGCATAACCGTAATCTTTCGTCATATTGGAAACGGTAGTGATGTTGCCGTTGGGAATAATATGCAGTGTGCCGTCCAACGCGCGCATACGCACTGTGCGCAGCCCCAGCGACATCACTTCGCCGGATTTGCCGCCCGCTTCAATGATATCGCCAACGCGAATCTGGTCTTCCGCGAGCAGGAAAAAGCCGGTGATTACGTCGCGCACCAGGTTCTGGGCACCAAAACCAATCGCCAAGCCACCCAGGCCGGCAACCGCGAGAATCGGCGCAATATCCACCCCAATCTCTTTCAGTACCATCATGCCGGCCGCAAGAAACAGCAGCATCCACAACACCGTTCCGAGAATGCCGGTTAGCGTGTCGGCGCGTTTTACCCGCTCGATATCCCCATGCTTGCCGGCAATGGTTTTGTGAACGCGGTTCAACAGTTTGCGACTAACCAGCATCGCCACCCACGCGCCGATCAGAATCAGCACAATCTGCAGGCCCGAAGTGGCCAGCCACGTGAGGGCACCCTCCACCACAGTCGCCATGGCATCGCGGCTGCGGGCGGTCAGGTTTACTAGGTCGTCCATTTGTTTTCCTCCTTAACTACAGTGAGTCGAACATGGGCGCAGGGTAACGTATCGAGAATCGGGAAACTGTCAGTATTCACATTTGGCGGCAGAAACGTGGAAATATTCATGTTTTTCAGGTGTATAGCGGTAATTCACGGTACAAAAACAGGGCGCAGCAGACTTTTTTGCTGCGCTGAGCAGAAAAATCTCACTCCGACCCCGGTTTATTTTGGTGAGTGCTGGAATGGGTTTTATTTCCGTTGGTTAGGTTAAATACCAGGGAATTACTTTAACTTTTGGTGAGGCTGGGGTGCCCAGCGGGCTGGTTTTGATACGAATTCCGCAACATTTGGCGCTATAATTTATTTTATGATAATTATTAATTTGCCTGAGAATAATTTGGCGTTCATCGCATCGGGCAAGTGTGCAGCAAAATAAAAAGCACAAACACGGTGACAATCATGTATCAACGGATTTTTGCATGTCTCCGCTCAGCTCCGGTTGCCGGGCTTGCGGTGTTTCTCTTTAGTCAGACCGTGCCGGCGCACCAAGTTACGCCAATGCAGCTCGATCTGTATCCGGGGCAAACCAGACAGGTTTCAGTGAAGGATGCAGGAACCTGCAAAGCTTTCGTGCAGGGAAGGGTGCTGGACACCAAAATCGCGACTGTAGAAGGATATACCCCGGCAGATGCCGAAGGCGTGGAAGTTCTGATCAGCGTCAAGGCGGCTGATCAAGGAGTCGGCGAAACCACGATGGAAGTTACCTGGGTAGGCGAGAACGCCCCGTCGGGAAGCAATCCAAACGCCGAATTGCCCTGTCAGGAAGATAACCGGGAATTTCCGGAAATCGTAAAAATCATTATTAAAGATCCCAAGTCGAAAAAAATAAGTTCCTCCGGTACCTCACTAGACCCGGTAAACACCTTTTCCGGCGAATTCTTTTTTCAGGAAGTTGACGATTTTTATCTCGGTGGCCCACTGCCACTGTATTTCAACCGCTATTACGGGTCGCAATTGCTCAAGGGCGATATAACCGGAGACACCGGGAATAACTGGCTGCACAATTTTGAATGGCGGCTTCACCGGGCAGGCAATATCGTTGTTGTGATTAGTCCGCGTGCGGAGGTATATCAATTCAGCACCGACGGTAAAGGCAACTGGTCTCAGCAGGGCGGGAACGGTCAGCGCCCACTGCAACTGATTGAAAATGGTTCAGACTTTGTTGTGTTTAACGGTTATGAGCAGCTGAGCTATCTGTTTAATAGCGACGGACAGTTGCTTAACGTCAGAGATGGCAAAGGCAATAATCTGGTGCTTAGTTATGAAACGAATACTACGAGAGGCGACTTTGGAAAGCTAAAAAAAATTACAGATGGCTATGGCCGCAGGTTGTATTACTACTATATCAATATTGATGGCGAACAAAAGCTCTACAACGTAGAAACCGATCACGCAGGCGGTGCGGTTGAAGATATTCGGCTTACCTACCAGGCTGAGATGTCATCATCTCCACAAAGCTCCCAAGAGCCTACGCCACTTTCGAGCTCCGGGTCAGAATCTACCACTGCGCCTCCTCCTTCTGAATCAACCGCTAGCAGCAATGATAGTCATAACCTTGTTAGAGTTTCGTACTCCCGAGGCGGTCCGTGGCTGGATTACCGTTATCTAACCTCAGGTTCCATGTTTGATGTGGGTCTGATGACGGCCGCATTGTCACGCGGTGGAAACATGCCGTACGAGCAAAGCTATTTTTCCCGGCTGGATGGAGAGCCATTGTCAGGGCGGGTGAAAACCCAGAAAAATGCGCGCGGTGATACGTTCACATTCACCTACGACACCACTGGTACGCAAACCATTGTGACTGGGCCTGATAACAAAACACTTACCCACACTCACACCAGCGAGGGTATTCTGCAACAGGCCGTGAATGAAGCGGGCGTTACGCTGAATCTGGCAGCAGATAATGTTAGGCGGCATAACGCGATCAAGCGCAGTGATGGCAGCGAAACCCGGCTGACATTCAATCCGCTCAACGGCAAAGTGGACAGTGTGACCAACCGCAATGGTGAGGTCACCCAGTTTGTGTACCAGTCGCGTACCGGTGAAAGCGGTGAGGTGTATCAGGATCTGGTAGAAATCCGATTCCCCGATGGCACCAGCATGCGTCACCAGTATGATGACAGCGGCAACTTGATCAAAACCACCAATCAAGCTGGTGCGGTATGGCAGTACACATATGATGCGAGCGGCTTGCGAACCAGTGCGACAACGCCCGACGGCGCAGTCACCCAATTCAGCTACGACAGTTATAGAAACCTGGTCAGCCGAACCGACTCACGCGGCCACACCACGGCATTCACCCATGACCAGCATGGCCGTCTCCAACAGATAACCTTGCCAGATGGCAAAGTGCAAAATTTCGTGCGCGATCCTCTGGGTCTTGTGCTGCGGGAAACTGACGAAAATGGTAATACCACCACTCACACCTACGGTGATGAAAAACTGTTGACTGGGTTTTCAGGTATCGATGGCGAGCAGTACACATTTGACTACGACAGTAATGTACGTTTGATTTCAGTCAAAGACGCTTTTGCTGATGTGAGCACTCGCAGCTACAGCAACCGAGGCGAGCTCGCAGCGGTAAAAAACAGAGAAGGCAACGTGACCGACTTTGTTTACGACGGCTCCGGAAAGCTTACCGAGGCCATCACCCCGCTGGGTAATCGATGGAAATCTAACTACGACGCAGTTGGCAACTTAATTGCGGCGATCAGCCCGGAAGGAAACGAAGTTCGCTATACCTACGATGCCCTGGGGCAAGTGCTCAGTATTACCGATGCTGAAGGTGGTACTTCACAGTTCAGTTACGATGCGATGGGGCGAATCCTCCGCGCAACCAGTGCGCAGGGCCGTACGTTAAATTACAGCTATGATGCTCTGGGTGGGCTCACAGAGATAGCCTTACCGGGCGGCATCGTTGGTAAATACACTCGCGATAATCAAGGGCGGCTAACGGAGATTATTGATCCTGCCGGCAACAGCTGGAAAAACCAGTATTCCATGCATGGCTTCCTCGAGCAGCGCATCGACCCGCTGGGCCGCAAAGAAACCTACAGCTACGATGAGCGCGGTCGCCTTGCTAGCGTTCAGTACGCCGACGGCACCAGCCAGCAGCTCAGTTACTATGGCCCGGACCGGGTTTTTAGACGTCAATTCTCCGACGACACCTCATTGAACTACCAGTACAACGGCGCAGGGCGATTGATTGCAGCCTCTAGAGGGGTCACGCTCCAATATACTAAAACCTCGCGACTGAATTACAGTAACGGCATCAATGTGAACTATCTGAAGGGTGGGCGAGTAAGCTCCATGAGCCTGCCAGATGCCGGCCTAATCAACTATAGCTATGACGATGAAGGCGTGCTCAGTTCGATCAGTGATTGGGTAGGTGGCACAACAAATTTCGAACGCAATACCGATGGCCAGATCACAAAAATAATTTTCCCCAACGGGATTGAAGAGATCCACGCGCGAGACAAAAATGGCCGTATTACCCTATTGCGACTCGAGCGTGCCGGTGAGGTTCTGGCCAGCATTCAATACAACCGCGATGCCGACGGACAAATCATTCGGCAAGAGCATACGTTGCCGGTAGCCGCGCAGATACCCGGCGACAGTCAGCTGTCACTGTCAGTAGATGCTGCGCAGCAGGTGAGTGGCTTCAGCTACGATGCACGTGGACGTCTACTGGATGATGGCAGCCACCGTTTCGGTTGGGATATTGCATCGCGTGTAACGTCATTACAGCACAAGGACGGCAATATCGCGTTCGGGTATGACGCCTTTGGTGGTGTGATCAGTCGCACGAAAGACAACAACACGAAAACCTACCGCTGGAACATGGGGTTTGAACACCTGCCTGCAGTCAGCGAAATTTCCGATGCGGAAAATACCCGCTACTACGTGCATACGCCCGAGGGTTATCTCCTGTACAGCGTTAACTCTGGCGGTGAGCGCGCGTTTCATCATTTTGATGCAATGGGCAACACAATCCTGATCACCAATGACAGTGGCGAGGTTACCGATACTTTCCAATACACGCCCTACGGTACGCTGCTAGCTCACAGTGGTAATAGCACCACGCCATTCACATGGGGAGGCCGCTACGGCGTGATGCGCGAGCCGGGTACGAGCCTGTACCGCACCTACCAGCGGTTTTACGACGCGGCCACCATGCGCTTTATCTCTCCAGACCCCATTCCCGCCAGGCTGCATCCGCACAGCATCAACCCGTACAGCTTTGCTGCGCTTAACCCGCTGCGGTATCAGGATCCGCTCGGGACAGGCCCCGTCGAAGCCGACGAATCATCGGGGTTGTATGACGTGGTCACGTTGTTGACGGGCGCTGCTGGAATACTGGACCACTACACTAGCTCGGTGGCGGATGGCTTCGACACGCTTGCAACCCACTTGGGTAATGCGCTTACCTCAACGGATACGCCAGACGGTAATAAAGCGGCAAAAGCGCAGGTAAAAAATGCTCAGCGGTTAAAAACGGCAAAAACCGGAGTCAAACTGGTCGGCCAGGTTGGCGCTGGCCTGCAGGTGTTGAGCGTCGGCAACGAAGCGATCAAACTGAAAAATTCGCTCGACCGTACCGATGGAATTTACAAGGCCCGTATCGACGCAGCGTTTGAAAACTACCGCAAACAGATAACCGCCGCGCAGGAGCTGTTCGCAGAGAAACAGATACCGCTGGACGAATTTACCGATATCAATCGCGAGCGCTGGCTGCTCAGGCACCGTGACCACCTCAGGCAAATAGAAAGCAACCTTGAATACCAACTGCGCGGCGCGCAGCGAGATCACGAAAACGACAGCTGGCTTGATGCCATGATTGGCGCCAAAGGGCTGCTGGGTACCTTTGTGCCGGTGCCGCAGAGCTGGTGGCCGGATGTGCTCAACCCGGAAAACAACTACCCGGGGGTGCAGCCATGAAGCCGCTGACAATACTTTTACTCGCCCTGATCGCGATAGCGTCCCACGCCCAGCAGGTGGTTGAATACCGCTATGACGACGCCGGCCGGCTGATTGTGGCCAATTATGGCACCAAGGAAATTCGCTACGAATACGACGCCTCCGGCAACCTGCTCAGCCGCCGGGTACAAAACCCGCAACAAGAGCCTGGCAATGGCGGCGATGTGGTTACCGAACCAAGCACCCCGCCGGGGCAAGTGAAGTCCAGACCGGGCGACAAAAACCTCACACTGGCTGCGTTTGTGGTTGAAAATACTGAATCCGACAGCGTGGTGCTCGATACCGTCACCGTCACCATTTCAGGTGGTCGGGCCGGCGCCATAACGGCGCTGAGGTTAGTCAGCGACAGCAACAGCAACCAGAGTGCCGACGTCGGTGAGCCCATTCTGGCGCGTGAAGGCCACATACCCGAAGATTGCATCGTACGGTTTTCACTGGCCCAGCCGATAACACTCGCGGCCGGCGAATCCCGGCGTTTTGTCGTCGTCACCGATTTCTAACGAGGTAAACCATGAAGGTGAATCAAAAAGCATTGATCGTTGCTGCCTGTATTGGATTACTCAGCGCCTGCAGCGGTGACGGCTCCACGCCATACGTTGAATTTGCGGCTCCCGACAACAGTGTTGGCGTGGCAGGAATAGAGGCCACGGCCACCAAATCCAGTACTGGCCAGCAAACCCCCCTGGCCGTTAACAATGTGAATGCCAGCACCGTCACCGTAACGCAGTAGAGCGCCAGCGCCGGCAAGGCCAGCTCCCACAGCCGAACCAAAGCCGCAAACTATCGCCTGCAAGGCAGGCTCTGCCGCGAATCGGTGGGAGCCCCAATTGTGGGGGCCGGCCCCGCCGGCGAATAACCCCGGAACCACGAAAGCCCCACCCCATCGCCTGCAAGGCAAGCTCCCACCAGCAGCCCCAATTGTGGGAGCCGGCCCCGCCGGCGAATAACCCCGGAACCACGAAAGCCCCACCCCATCGCCAGCACGGCAATCAACCACCAGCAGCCCCAAATGTGGGAGCCGGCCCCCCCCGCGAATAACAACCCGCCCCCCGAAAAACACCAC
>NZ_JBVBUV010000103.1:0-9671 GCF_057445395.1 Litorivivens sp. | reverse complement strand
CCACCAGCCGCAGGTGGCAAGTCAGGCCAACCACCATATCAAGGTCAGCAAACAATCCAACAAGAAATCAGTGAAAACCCAGCTGGTGGCCCTAAACGACAATGAAAAAGTGGCGGAGATTGCCCGCATGCTGGGCGGCGTAGCCATTACCGACAACACCCTGGCACACGCCCGCGAGATGGTCGCGACCGCCCACTAACCTGCTGGCAGGCGCTATGCGCCAACCCACGGGCAATGCAAATAAAAAAGCCGGCGCTATGGCCGGCTTTTTCGATTAACGGTAAGCCCTACTTTTTCTTCGGCTTCACATACAGCACCAGGCTGTGGTCTATAAGCTCAAAACCCATTTCATCCACAATCTGACGCTGGCGCTTTTCAATCACTTCGTCACAGAACTCTACCACTTCACCGGTGTCCAAACGCACCATGTGATCGTGATGTTCGCCTTTAGCCAACTCAAATACGGAATGACCGCCTTCAAAATTATGCCGAACAACCAAACCTGCCGATTCAAACTGGGTCAGAACCCGGTATACCGTGGCCAGACCGACGTCTTCGCCCGACTCCATCAGCGTGCGATAGACGTCTTCAGCGCTAAGGTGCTGATTGTCGTTTTCAGCGGTCTCCAGCAACTCAAGGATTTTTACACGGGGCAGGGTGACCTTTAGTCCGGCCTTCTTCAATTCCCGATTTTCGACGGACATGGTATATCCCTTAGCGTTGGAAAACAGATTGCGCTATTATCCCACGCCTTCACTATCGATGAAAGTTAAGTACCTGATGATCCGCAAAGCTGTCGCACTGCTGTTTATTCTTTCCCCACTGCTGGCCTGCAGCACGATGGAGTTCCCCGGGGTATACCGGGTACAGATTGAACAGGGCAATATCGTAACCGAGGAAATGGTAAGCCAGCTCGAGCCTGGCCTGTCTGCCAGCCAGGTTGAATTCATTCTCGGCACCCCGCTGCTGCGCGATAGTTTCACCCCGGACCGTTGGGACTATCTGCACATGGTACGCAAGCCCGACGACACCCTGGAAAAGCAGCGCCTAACCGTATTCTTTGCGGAAGGCGTGCTAAGCCACTACGAAAGCACCATCGTTAGCACCGAGCGAAGCCAGCCCGCACCAGCCGGCGAGCCACTGGAAGAAAGCGAGCCGTTGCTGGAGCAGCAGGAAACCGAGCAGCTGTAGCCCCCAATCCATCAGGCTTTTCGACGCCCTTCTGCTTCCTGTCGAGCTTTGACCTTTGCCGCGCGCTGTTTTCGCACTTCTTTCGGATCTGCAATAAGCGGCCGGTATATTTCCACGCGATCACCGCTTTGCAACTCAACACTCTCAGCCTTGGGTACAGCCTTCCCAAACACGCCGAGGTCGGCCGTACTCAAATCCAATCCATCGAACTGCCTGTCAAGGCCAGATTTCAGCGCAGCCTCACGAACCGTGGTTCCTGCAGGCAATTCCAATGCCACAATTTGCTGTTTGTCTGGCGTGGCGTAAACCACCTCCACATGAATCATTGTCTCAGCCATAAACCACTTTCGCCCGCTTAACCATCGCATCAACCATTGAATTGGCAGCGCTATTGAACAGTTGCTTGGCCGCTGCCCCCAATACCGCACTACTGAGCGTAAAACTCAGAAACAGAGACACCTTGCACGCTTGCTCATTCAAGGCCAGCAAGGTCCAGCGCCCCGTAAAGCTGTCAAAGGGACCGTCGACCAACTCCAATTTAATTTCGGCTGGCCGCGCCAGCGTATTACTGGTGGTGAAGCTTTGACTGACACCGCCACGCGCAAGATCCAGCCGGGCAACCATACGATCCTCACTTTCCGTGAGAATTTCGGCGCCAACACAGCCATCCATAAACTGGGGATAGCTGGACACATCGTTGATCAGTTCGAAAACCTGCTCCGCTGAATAGGGCAGCAGCGCGCTGCGACTGATGGTTGTCATTACTTCACCCGTTCAGGAAATTGCTAAAACCCCTGACGCACCGAAATCACCAGTACCGCCAGAATTGCCGGGGGCGCAATATACCGCAAAAGCAATCGCCAAATCCAAAAGGTTCGTGCACCACAGTAGTAGAGCTCGTCGCGCGCCTGCACATCGCGCAAGACCCATCCCGCATACAGCGCAAGACCCAGCGCACTTAATGGCAACAAATAATCCGCCGCCGCGCGATTGAGTAAATACAGCCACTGAGCCGGTCCCGGCGCTGCAATATCGACGATTACGAACATGCCGCCGCCCCACAACAACAGGGTAAGCAGCACTACCGCGAGCCAACGTGGCAGCGGTGTTTTTTCGACCATCCACGCGACTGATGGCTCAATCAGCGCCAATGCGCTGCACAACATCACCAGACCAATCAGGCAGAAAAACAGCGCACCGAGCAGGTCGCCAAAGGGCATATTTCCGAACACATAGGGCAAACTGATAAACAGCAGTGCCACGCTATTGCCGGGCTCGATATTCTGCCCCAGAACCAGAGCATAAATACTCACGCCCGCTACCAGCGCGACGGCCGTATCGATCGCCACCACGGCCACCACTTGGCGCGAAATAGAACGACCATCGGGGAAGTACGCACCGTAGACCATCATCGCGCCGACGCCAATCCCAAGCGTATAGAACGCTTGGCCAAGAGCCGACACCACGGCGTCGGGGCCCACGTCTTCCGGATGCACAGAAAACATCCATGCCAATCCAGCGGGTAAATCGCCCATTATTGCCGAGGCGTACAGCAGCGCCAGTAGGGCAATCAGAATCAATGGAACCAGCAGGCGTAACAATTGCCCGGTAGCAAAGGTCATACGCAGCATGGCCAAGGGGGCCAGCAACAAGATAAAGCCGGTAAACCCTTTCGTCATCTCCTCGCTTGACGACACATAAGTCGCAAAAAACTCTCCGGCAAATTCAATACTTGTGGCTTCAAGCTTGGTATCGCCAAGGTAATACGCGTAATTGAGCACCCACCCTGCGATCACCGCCAGGTGGGCCAGCATAAGCAAACCCGTCACCATGGCCAGCATAGGCGCCAGCCGCCAGATTCCCCTGCTGCCGGATTCAAGATTCAGGTAGCGGATGCTCGTTTCCGGGTTCGCTCTACCGCGGCTGCCCATGACCACCTCTGCCAGCATGACAGGCGTGGCAATCAGCAGCACGAATCCCAGGTACATGAGGATATAAAGCAGCCCTCCGTAGTGGCCCACTTCATGCGGAAAGCGCCAAAAGTTACCCAGCCCAATAGCCAGCCCAGCCGCCGCTGCCACAAAGGTCCAGCGGCTGACCCAAACACCTTGCAGAGTTTCTCGTTGCAACTCCAGCATCCCCAGAAAATTATTATGCTGCCATTTTCACTCAGCTCCGTAGGCTTTACCAGTGAGAACCCCTATAATGCGCGCCCATGGCTGCCAAGAAACCAAAACAGAATAGTTCCACGATTGCGCTGAACAAACGCGCTCGTCACGATTTCCATCTCACCGACAAATTTGAAGCCGGTGTAGCCCTGCAGGGCTGGGAAGTAAAAAGCGCGCGCGCCGGCAAAGCGCAGATAACCGAGAGCTATGTACTGCTCAAAGACGGCGAGGCCTGGCTAATCGGCACCCAGTTCACCCCGCTGCAGACTGTATCGACGCATTACGTAACCGATCCGACACGCACCCGCAAGCTGTTGCTGCACTCCAAAGAGCTCGGCAGGCTGCTTGAAGCCACCCAGCAAAAAGGCTATACCTGTGTCTGCACCGCCCTGTATTGGAAAAAACACCTGATCAAGGCCGAAATTTGTCTGGCCAAGGGCAAGCAACAACACGACAAACGCGACACGGAGAAGGAACGCGACTGGGACCGCCAGAAACAACGGGTTCTGCGCGAACATAACAAGTGAAGACGCTTTACCTACTCAGACACGCAAAATCCAGCCATGACGACGAATCGCTGGATGATATCGATCGACCGCTCAACAAACGCGGCAAGCGAGACGCGGTTGCCATGGCTACCGTGGTTGGCGAATACTGCCACAAAGTGCAGCACATCTTCTGTAGCCCGGCAAAACGCTGTCGCAGCACCATCAAGCGGGTGCGCGATGCCCTAGACGCCCCTACCGGCGAACTGACCCTCGACGACGCCCTCTACACCTTTGATGCCGACACCCTGCTCAACTGGATTCGCGAGCGCGACCCCAAACTGGACTGCATTCTCGTTGTTGGTCACAACCCGGCATTTGAAGACGTGATACGCCTGCTGACGGGGCAGCCCTTGAAGCATTTTCCCACTGGCGCTTTTGCCGAGCTTCACCTGAAGGTGGAATACTGGGATCAGGCCCGCGCCGGCTGCGCCGATCTACTGCATATGGAGTCACCGCCAAAAACGGTTACCTGAAACTGTTTACTTACCGTGCCGCACTGGCGTATCCGTCTGTTTAATAACAAAGAGCACCCATGGCTAACGAAGACTATTACCACGTCAACGACCTGATCATCCTCAAAAAGAAACACTCCCTGATCAAACATATTACGGAACAGCTACCCACCCCGGAGATACATGGCACCAAGGTCTGGGGATCAAGTTTCATGATCATGGACTACCTGAAAAAGCACACACCCGATGCTGGCTCCGAGATTCTCGAAATAGGTTGTGGCTGGGGACTGCTGTCCATTTTCTGCGCCAAACACTTCGACGCGCTGGTCACAGCAACTGACGCCGACCCTCACGTATTTTCCTTTCTCGATGCCCACAGCATTATCAATGAGGTTGAAATTGACCAGCTGGTGGCACGCTATGAAGAGCTGAAAATCAAAGACCTTAAGGGCTACGAGCTGGTACTGGGTGGAGATATTTGCTTCTGGGATGAACTTGTCGACCCGCTGTTCAGCCTCGTACAGAAAGCAGTAAAAGCCAAGGTTGGCAAAATTATCATCGCCGACCCGGGCCGCCCCCCCTTTCTTGAGCTTGCCAAACGCTGCGAAGAGGCCTTTGGCGGCGAACTGCTGGACTGGAGCATAACCAAACCACGCAAGGTGGACGGCAACCTGCTTGTCGTGGAAAGCTAGCCAACCCCATCAGCCATCGCTTGGCGGCTTATAATTGAGCTTGCGCAACCTCGGCAGCCGCCCCTTGCTTAAATAGCGATGAATCGCCTCTTGCGAGCGAATACGCTTGGCATTTTTCTTTCGCGGCAACCTCAGACGATTGGCCTGCGTGGCGTCGAGCACCCTCGCCTTTACATTGTCAGACCACTGTATATCGAGAATATCCTGCAACGTTTTCTTATGACCCTCGTCGTAGATCGGGCACATAACCTCCACCCTGTAGTCTATATTACGCGTCATCAAATCTGCCGATGACAGGTAATATTGCGGGTCACCTGCGTTGTAAAACATAAAAATACGCGGGTGTTCCAGATAGCGATCGACAATACTGATAGCCTCGATATTATCGCTAACACCTTTCACCCCCGGCACCAGCGAGCACATACCACGCACAATAAGCCGCACCGGCACTCCGGCCTGACTCGCTTCATACAGCTTATCGATCATCGCCTGATCAACGAGATTATTACACTTGAACGTCAGCCCACAGGACCGCCCCTTATGAGCATTGTCGATCTCGTGATCAATCATCGCTAGCAAGCGCTCGCGCGAATTGATGGGCGACACAATCAAGTGCTTATAGTTGGGGCGGCGATAGGTGTAGCGAATAAACTCGAAGGTTTTGAAAGCCTCTTCCCCAATTTCCTGATTAAAGGTCAGCAGGCTGAAATCCGTATAGACCTCGGCCGTTTTTTCGTTAAAATTTCCCGTTCCAATGTGGGTGTAGTAGCGCAGACTATTATTTTCCTGGCGGGTAACAGAGATCAATTTGCCATGCACCTTAAGCCCCGGCACACCGAAAATGACGTTCACTCCCCCCTCCTGAAGCCGGTGCGATAGCGCCATATTGGCCTCTTCATCAAAGCGCGCCTGCAGCTCCACAACCACCAATACATCTTTATGGTTAGCCACGGCGTTAATCAAGGCATCCACCACATGGGAGTTCGACGCCACACGATAAAGGCTGAGAGAAATTGAACGCACCGCCGGGTCAATCGCCGCCGTGCGCAGAAAATTAATCACATAGGTGAAACTGTTATAAGGGTAATACAGCAGCACATCGCGCTGGGCGATGGCATCGAAAATATTGTCGAACCGGTCAACCGCAGGCAGCGGTATTTTCGGTAGCGGCTTCAATTCCAGATAGGCAGGTCCTAGATTCGGGAACCCCATAAAATCTTTGGAGTTGTGGTAGCGCCCCCCCGGAAGAACCGAATCCAGACGCCCCAGACCGAGGCGGCGCGCCAGATAATCTCGCAAGTCTGCCGGCATTTCACTGTCATACACAAAACGCACTGGATCAGCCTTGCGGCGGCGTTTCAGGCTGCGTTCCATACGCTCAAAAAAGCTTTCTGTGACTTCTTCTCCCAGTTCAAGCTCCGCATCACGCGTCAGTTTGACTGTGTAAGCTTCCACGCTGTCGAGCTGAAAAATGCCGCGAAAAACATCGTGCAGACATACCCGGATCATATTCTCCAGCGCAATCATCACCTTGCCCCGCTTACCTTTGCGCGACGGAATACTCACGAATCGGCTGATGCGATCGGTTGGCACCTCCAGCATGGCATAGCGTACCTGATCCGCAGAGACGATTTTGATGGCGAGATAAATCGAGGCATCGTTCAATTCCGGCAGCGGATGATTGTCGTCCAGAATGACCGGCACCAGCTCGGGCTGGATATTTTCAAAGAAGAAATTGCGGGCAAATTCACGCTGATGATCATCCAGCTGCCGTTCGCTGATCAGGTAGATACCCCGTTTGCGTAGCTCCTTTAAAGTGGCCAGGTAGGTTTGGTCAAAGCGGCTTTGCAATTCAACCACGCGCAACTGGATTTTCTCCAGCAAAGCCTTGAACTCCTCCTGCTTGGAAGGCGTGGAAAACGCCGCCAGACGGCGTACGTCTGCCACCCGCACCCGGAAAAACTCATCCATATTATTGGAGAAAATCCCCAGGTAACGCACCCGCTGGATCACCGGCACGCTTGGATCTGCGGCCTCCTGCAGCACTCGTTCATTAAACGACAGCCAACTCAACTCCTTGGGAATCCAGCGTTCTACATTTCCCGAGTCAGTCATCTATTCCTCCGTCGCCAACAAACACTACGCGGCATCAGCCTACAGCAACCACATTGCATTTTTGTTACCGTTGTTTTTATTGCCAGAATAGCAGCTTAATGGGGTTTCGCACGAGATCGGTGCTTTTTGCATATCGCTTTCCCGCACGGCTGTGGCTACACTGAAAATCCACTCGCATAACCGCTCGAGGAGTTCCTTAGCCCCCATGCCGCCTGATGCTACGCCCGAGATATACGCCGCGCTGGATCTCGGCTCGAACAGCTTTCATCTGCTGATTGCCCGCTTTGAACAAAATAAACTCATCGTGCTTGATACCCACAAGGATATGGTGCGTTTTGCCGCGGGGCTTGATGATAAAAACGTACTGTCCGCCCAAGCCATAGAACGCGCACTGGAAAGTCTAAGCAAAATGGCAGAACGCCTGCGCGGCGTACCTGCCGACCATATCCGTATCGTCGGTACAAATACCCTTCGCACAGCCGAAAATGCCGGCGAATTTCTAGAAAAAGCCGAAGCGGTGCTGCCTGCGCCCGTCAATATCATTTCGGGCACAGAAGAAGCCCGTCTGATTTACCTAGGCGTAGCGCGAGACTTTTCTCCCGGTGACGAACGTCGTCTGGTTGTGGATATCGGCGGCGGCTCAACCGAACTGGTAGTCGGCGCCAAAAAGCCCAAAATTATGGAAAGCCTCGGAATAGGCTGCGTCAGCTTTAGCCGCCGCTTCTTTGCCGATGGCAAACTCAGTGAGACGGGATTTCGCAAGGCACAGAATGCCGCCGCCCGAGAGCTTGCGCCTCATATCGAAGCCTTCAGCCAAACCTGGGATCAAGCCGTCGGTGCCTCCGGTACCATTCGCACCATCGGCCGCATTGTGCGCGACAACCAATTCAGTGACCGCACCGCCATCACGCTCGACGGCATGTATAAATTGCGTGAAACCATGCTGGAAAGCAAAAACTGTGACGATTTAAAGATAAAAGGCCTGAGCACTGAACGGCAAAGCGTACTACCTGGAGGCCTTGCCATCCTGATCGCCCTGTTCGAAGAACTCGACATCTCAGCCATGGAAACGTCCGACTATGCAGTCCGCGAGGGTATACTGCACGACCTAGCCGGGCGCCTGCATCACCACGACACTCGCGAAAGCACCATCAATCACATGATTGAACAATATTATGCAGACACTGCCCAGGCCGAGCGCATCTGCAAACTTGCCCTGCGCTGGCTACCTAGCGTAAAAACGGAAATTAAAACTGACGCAGGTGAGGCAGAACAACTGCTGCGGTGGGCGGCAGCCCTTCACGAAATCGGACTCGCCATCGCCCACGGCGGCTACCACAAGCATGGCGGCTACATTCTCAGCAACGCCGACATGCCCGGCTTTTCCCGACAGGAACAGGCTCGCCTCGCCTTTCTGGTACTGAATCACCGCCGCAAGCCCAAACCTGGCAGCCAATTGCACAATATTCGCCCCGACTGGCTGCTGCTGGCCCTGTTTCGGCTGGCGTGCATCCTCCACCGCCGCCGCCAGAACCGCAGCATCCCCCCCGAGGTGCAGGTAGAAGCAACCGGCAAGAAGTCGCTGGTCCTGAGCGCCCCTCAGGCCTGGCTGGACAATAATCCCCTCACCCGGGCAGATTTGGAAGAAGAACAGGAACTAATCGGGGTAGTCGACGTCCAACTCAGCATAGCGGCTCTGTGATCCGGCAACAGGAATGCCATGACACAGGCAAGGAAAGTCCGCTACAATAGCCAGACAGGTTTTGGGGCCGATTTGGATTCGACGCCGGTAACAAAACCGTGAGTGCATGCCGTGAGGACAGCGAATCACGTTAATCCAAAGCTGTTAATTTATAGTTGCCAACGACGACAACTACGCTCTAGCGGCTTAAACCCCGTTAGCGGTCATTAGCAAGGTGCCCATATCGCGCTATTGACTGTCATATAGAATGGGATCGCAGCAAAGTGTGTCTGCCACGGCGCTGTTAAACTTTTAGCAGACTCGCGTTCTGCGTCCTGACCGTTGGGCTGCAGAAAGCTAAATCAATAAACGGAAACTAAGCATGTAGAGCTCTCGGCAGAGTGCTGACGGACGCGGGTTCAATTCCCGCCGGCTCCACCAAACACGGGTCCTGTCCAGACCCATCCACACCCACCAAAACCTCTTTTAATCAAAGAGTTACAGAGACAGCCCAGCTAGCCGGGTTGGTCTCTGTGGGTGCTGGTGGGTGTCCAAAACGACACCAAAATGACACAACTTTGACACAAGCCGGGCGCAAGCTCCCCGTGTCAGCGCTGCAATTGTGTCGTGAGCGCATCCTAGACAATGAATACAGGGGCGCGCTGACCCGCCTAAAAATCCATTCGCATACCATCAAACTCAAAGACTTCGATCTTGGCTGGAGCCATAAGGTCATTGCTAAGTTCAGCCAGGAGAAAGTCGACGCCCTGATGGAGATATGCAAGCTGTTTCAAGGCCAAGCCGAAAGTGCCTATGAACAGATT
>NZ_JBVBUV010000102.1:0-9727 GCF_057445395.1 Litorivivens sp. | reverse complement strand
TTGCGGGTAATAGCAATGGGCGCATGGTCGTTACAGACCTGCTCCATAGTTTTAGCCAAGTTGCTCCTGGCGGCGGTATAGCTTATGCTGTCCATTATCTTTTCCTGTACATGTACAAAAATATGTACCTAAGTATAGCAGCGCATAACAAGTGCAGGCAAGCGACCCGTTTTCCACTGCGCTTTGCTTCGTCCCAAACGGTCACCTGCTGTAGGCGTTAAACGGGGCAAGAAATTTACGGCAGATTTTGGGACGTCTTTTTTGTAGACTGATTCGAATCAGTAAAAGGAAATAACAATAATGACAAAAAACCAGATGGCCCGGTCTCTCATGACGGGAATCCTGTTCTCTCTCTGTAGCCTTTTTGTCGGCATCTCTCTGGCGCAGGATTCAGAGCCGGATTTTGCATCCGGTACCTTTCACTTTTTTGACATTATTGTGCCGCAGCCCAAAGATGTGATCCTAAAACTTCTGCCTCCCGGGTATACACTGGCTGATGCTCCCAAGATTCTTACCAAAGGCAAAAACGATCACGTGTTGCTAGTTTCTCTTGGCCAAGTAATTGAAAGTACGATGTACGACAGCGCCCCGCTTCCCAGCTTTTATGACGTCAAGCTTTCGATTCCCTATGTTAAAGCGCCCGGCGTTCAGGGTCTTGTTGTGTACGACATTGCCTATTTTTTTGAGAACCCGGCAATGTGCTTCGGCGTATTTGCCGAGTGCCAACCCTCTACGGTGAATATGTCCTACGGTGACAGTGGTACGTTCAGTGTGCGGCGACACCTGCAGGACGCTCTCAGCTCTCCGGTGGCGGAAGGTAGCTATGAGCTTGGTTCAGTGTATGCCCCCACAGCGCTCGTCAACGCTGTCGATACCTACGTGAATACGCAGCCAATGTTGGGCTCTTCACCGCTGGCCTGCAATGCGATTCCCAGCTCTGCTTACCCGTCTTGCCTGGAACGGGAAGACCGCTTTAGTGACGCCACGATGGGACCACGCACTCACCGCGTTAGTCTGAAATTGAAATTGGCGGAATTTGGCTGTCAGGCCGAGGGATTGCCCGAGGTTTTGGAGGTAAATAACGTGATTGCGCTTGAAGGCATCATGCCATTTCGGGCCGGTACCCCTCAAACCTGCCCGGTAGAATAAGCTCGAAAAACAATAGCTTAAAAAACTACATAAACTTGCAAACGTCCCTACGTATACTTGTTGCGTAACTCGTGGATCCGAAGTTTTCCAGTGGGGGTGCGGGGCAGTGCCTCGGTAAATTCGATACTACGCGGGATCTTGAAGCCAGCCAGATGTTGGAGTGCAAAATCACGGATAGCTGCCGCTAGGTCAGAAGAAGGTTGGTGACCTGTTTGTAGTTGCACCAGCGCTTTAACTTCTTCGCCCCATTCCGGGTTGGGAATTCCAAATACGGCCACATCCAAAATTTGAGGATGGTTCATCAGTGCCTGTTCTACTTCCTGCGGGTAGATATTTACTCCGCCGGAGATAATCATGTGGGAGGCACGGTCGGACAGGTAGACGAAGCCTTCTTTGTCTACCCGGCCAATATCGCCGAGGCTCATAACATGGGGTTGGGGGTGGGCTTTGGCCGTTTTTTCCGGATCGTTGTGATAACTGAAGATTTGCGCCAGTTCTGTGTGACGGCAATAGAGCAGGCCAGTGTCGTCGGCTATTGGTTTGCCGCTTTCATCGCCAACAAACACGTCAAAGTTACCAATCGCTTTTCCTACCGTGCCGGGATGGTTTAACCATTCTTCGCTGGTGACCATCGTCACAATGCCAGACTCCGTGCCGCCCCAGTACTCGGTCAATATTGGGCCCCACCAGTCGATCATGCGTTTTTTTACCGATTGTGCAATGGGGGCGGCCCCGTGCAATACGTAGTTCAGTGAAGGCAGCTGTGGGGCGTTGCCCTTGTCATCTATGTGCTGCAGCAAGCGAACAAACATTGTTGGTACTAGGTGGGTGGTGGTGACGCTGTATTGCTGAACGGCATTGAAAAATGTGTCGCAGTCCCACTTGGGCAAAATGATCATGGGGGCACCATTGATCAGGTCATACAGTGCAAGCAGGCCAGGGGCTGCGTGATAGAGAGGGCCGGTGACTAGATGGGGTCCGCCGCCTTGTAAGCCAAAGTTGCGTCCAGCCTGACGCATGCGATCCAGCAGTTGACCTACCGTGTCAGGTTTGGCGCGCCGTACGCCTTTAGGGCGGCCAGTGGTGCCGCTGGTATACAACATGCTGCCGCCACAGGGCGAAGATTCGTCAATTTCGGTGCCCGTTGGCAGGGGGCCGAGTGTCTGCAGGTTGATGATTTGGCCTGTGCCATGGGGTGCCAATAGCGCTTCGTGGCTGTTGTCGCAGAACACGAGGCTGGCCCCACAGTCATGGCGAATGTAGTCAATTTCAGATGCGGTGAGGTGGGTGTTCACCGGTGTAACCCATGCTCCTGCCAATTGTCCGGCGAGCATCGCCTCCACGTGATCAATGCGATTGCCTACCAGCAACGCGATGTGATCACCGGGAGCAATGCCATACTCGGTTTGTAGCAGTGTCACCAGAGCGGTAACGCGGGCATGCAGTTCGCGCCAGGTTCTACGCGACGTGAGATCTGTGATGGCAAGGCTGTCGGGATTGTTTGTGAGCTGTTGTTTAAACAGGCTGGATGGCATTGCAGAACCTTGAGGTGGTCGTTACTGAGTTTGCAGAGAATAGGGCCTTGCGTTAAATAGCTCAAACTCTCCGGTTAATAAATAGGCGGCACTACCGGCATGAATATGCTGCGCAGTACGTTCAGTGCGTGCTGCTTTTTGGCGCAGTTGCACTGTTTGCGGACAGCAACTTCCACAAAAAACGGGTAAAATTACGCAAACTGCACGCTAAATTAACGCTATGGCTAAGGGAACTTTGCGTAGCGTTGATAAACTAATGGGGTAATTGCGGCAGGCACAGTTTATGCACTGCTGAATTATCACCAGTCGATTTATTGCACTAGGATTTCATGAGACAGAGTAAAGCCCTTTATGGCATTTCCCGCATTGACGACCCGATTTACCGCACCCACGCTTGGCGCGTCAGCCTGCGGCGGCAGAATCGCATGTTTGTAAGAAATTTCGCTGATAAGCAGCACGGCGGCAAGCAACGCGCGCTCGCGGCAGCCAAGGCCTATCGCGATCGTATAGTCAAAGAGCATCCGCCCACTACCCGGCAGCAGTTCTGTGCAACCTTGCGTCGCCACAATACCAGTGGCATTCCTGGGGTGTACCGCTATGCCAAGCCCTATGTGCTGGCCGACGGCGAGGTAAGAAAGCTCTGGTACTGGGAAACAACCTGGCCCACCCCGGAGGGCGGTAGTGCAAAAGCTACATTCAGCGTAAAGCAGTACGGTGAGGAAAAAGCGAAGCAATTGGCCATTGCTGCGCGTGAGGCAGGAGTGCGTAAGCTGGAGGGCGTGTTCTGGGCGTCAGAGCGCGGAGCCGCCTAAATACCGGGCTGCCAATTCGTAGACGACAGAGCGAGGGAGCAATGACACAATGTGTGACAGGCTTCCGCTTTGTCGTGAAAAGAAGAGTGACAATCGGTAGTTGCGCAACTAAAGTGTGAATATTCACATTTTAGAGATTGTGCGTGATGCGTTCGCAGATTCCTGAAGAGCCGCTTCTCACACCTGTCTTGATTAAGGAAAATCTGGCAGTAATAGACGAGCTGCGGCAAACCATCCGACAGGGCGCCGGGGCGACCTGTGAGCCTGAGGCCGCATCGTCGCTGAGTTTTAGGTGCGACAACTGGAAATACCGCAGGCATGCTGTCTATGTGCCTACCAGCCTGTTGACCGAGTGCGTCAATCTTATCCCGCAGCGAGATCTAACAAGTCTTTGTAGCATCGTGATCAACGAGGCCTATGCGCACTTTATTGCTCGGGTGGAGCTGGACACTCGAGTAGTGGCGGAGCAGATGGTGATCACTAGCGCCATTATGATTCATCTCGATTCTGCGGCACGGTCTGCACTGTTAGACGCAGAAAATCGCTACGGTGTTTCCTACTTGCTCAGCCTTTCGCTTGAAGGATCAAGCGGTGGCACGAGCGGCTATTTTGACGTGCAGCACCGGCTGTATAGAAATCAACGGGCAGTTTCAGATGCGCATGAGAGTGTCAGCAGCCCGGCGACAATCTCATTTCCCGCCGGATATGGGGAGCAGGCTTGTCGCCCTCAGGGCGTGACTCTCCAGTGATCGCTCTGGAGGCAGCGTTGACTGATATATGCCTCACCGATAAGACGCGAGTTGAAGAGACTTCCCCAGGTTTGCGATTTATGGAAGCTGCGTTTCCCATAAGTGCCGAGCCTGCCGATGCTACGTCAGTAAGGCATCGGCTCGACTGATCACTGCCAGATGACGGGTTTGCGCGCTTTATACCAGGCGTCGGCCAGCGGTGAGTAGCGCGATTCAATCACGTCCCGCTTTATTTTCATGGTTGGCGTTAGCGCGCCGTCTTCGATACCCCAACGGTCCTTGACGACCACAATAAACGCCAGGTGCTCATGTGGGTCTAGGCCGGCGTTTGTTTGCTTGAGCAGCTGCTGCAGTGTGGCCGACTGGCCGGCTCGGGCCTCGGTATCTGTTGGGAGTCCTTCCGAGAGCATAACCAATGCAAAAGGTTGAGGATGGCCCGCGCCAGTGACACAGGCGGCCTCAATCATGGCGTTAGCGGCGAGCTTGTTTTCAATAGGCGCGGGCGCTACATACTTGCCCTTGGCGGTCTTGAATAACTCTTTGGTGCGGCCCGTGATAAACAGGTAGCCATCGTCATCGATATGGCCGCGATCACCGGTTCGAAACCAACCGTCTTCCGTATGGGCCTCGGCAGTTTTGTCTGCGTCCTTGAAATAGCCCAGCATATTGTTAGGTGACCGAATCTGTATTTCGCCGTCGTCAGCAATACGGTGATCAATGCCGGGGTAAGCTCGGCCGACGGTGCCAGCAATCTTTTCCCCCGGCAGCGTAGAGTGGGATAGGGCAAAATTCTCTGACATGCCATAGCCCTCGAGCATGGTCAGCCCCAGTCGTCGATACCAGTCCAATACGGCCTGTGGTAAAGGCGCCGAACCCGTTACCGCGTACTTGACGTGGTCTAGGCCGAGCTGCTTGAGGATCTTCTTTTTTACCACGCCAGACAGGATGGGAATGCGAAGCAGGCGGTTTAGCTTCGGCTCAGGCATTTTTTCGAGTACACCCAAGCGGAAGCGAATCCAGAGTCGCGGTACGGAAAAGAATACTGTCGGGCGGGCACGTCGTAAATCTGCGGGAAAGGTTTGCAGGCTCTCTGAAAAGAAAATGTGGAACCCAAAGAAGAGACCGTCAACCTCCACCATGAGCCGTTCCGCAACATGGGCGAGAGGTAAGTAAGATAGTGCGCGCTCACGTTCCGCAAACGTCAGACGCTGGCTACAACTCTCAACGGCAGCAGACATGGTGCCGAAGGAATGCATGACCCCTTTGGGTGCGCCTGTAGACCCCGAGGTATAAACGATGGTTGCCAGATCCTCTGGTTTGCGTCGATCAAGCTCTGCATCCGGCAAGGGCGCGCTATCTTCTATGATCTTGCCAAGCCGTGGTGCCTGTACCTGCGAGGGTGCCAGATCGAACGCGACGCACGGCATACCTTCCGGCACGCCGGGCTGCATCATGTCCCAGTCGTCGAGCTTGCCGACAAAGAGTAAGCGGGCTTCGCTGTGTTCCAAAATCTGTCTAACGGTGTCAGCGGCAAGTGTCGGGTAGAGCGGCACCGAGATATGTCCTGCCATCCAGATGGCCAGATCGGCAATGATCCATTGCGCACAATTCTTGGAGCAAAGGGCAATCTGACTAGCAGGAGGAAAGTTCTGAGACTTGAGGTAGGTCGCCAGACAGCGCGCCTGATGGTCAACATCCTGCCAGCTGTAGTCGATAACGCTACCATCTGCTAGTGGTTGGGTAAGGAAGGTCTCGTTGCCTCGGCGGTTTACCCAGTGGGCGAGCCATTCGAGCGGCGAATGCGATGAGGGAGTTACATTACTGTTAGTCATAGAGCCTTCATTATTATGGTTGGTAACGGTGAGCATGTGTTCGGCGCACAAACCACCATACGCCTTTGTACCGCAAAATTCCTGCCTATAGCGCCTATAGATGAATGGTAGGCGACAGGGGAATATATTTTCAGAAGCGCAAAACCCAGTCAAATGTGCTTTCGCCCACTTATAGTGCGCTCTGCCGCCTAATGATTAATAGACTGTAACCACGATGGCGAAACCGAATTACGTAAACTTCCCGGCTTAGATGACACATTACAATATAAGAAGTTAGCTACCATGATCACGGACCAACTGAGTACTCGTAAAAAGACCCTGTCGACGTTCACCGCATTGGCATGTGCATCACTGCTTTGCGCTACCGCGCACGCACAGCAGGCTAGTGGGGAAGAGGCGGCCGGCAAGGCGTCTGAAGTTTCGCAGCAGCCGAACCGGGCTACCAAGCGCGCTGCCCTCGAAGAAGTTGTGGTCACGGCCCGTCGCCGTGAGGAGAGCTTACAGACTGCGCCGGTGGCCGTCTCCGCCCTTACTGGTGATGATATGCGCCAGCGCGGTATTACTAATACCGGTGAGCTCGCCAAAAGTGTTCCCAGCCTAGAGATCAGCCAAGGTCGCGCCAGCCAGATCTATATCCGTGGCGTGGGGCAACGCTCCGGTTTTGCCCGTGTTGACCCCACCGTCGGTGTCTATCTGGATGATCTGTTTATCCCGCGCTCTGACAGTCAGCTTCTGGACACGGTGGATATCGAGAACGTGCAGGTTCTGCGTGGTCCTCAGGGTACGCTTTTCGGCAAGAACACAACTGGCGGCGCAATGGTACTGACGCTCGCCAAGCCCGGTGATACCCAAGAAGGCTATGTTGACCTGACGCTAGGCAGCCTTGGCGCTCAAACCCTCAGAGCCGCCTGGACTCAGCCGGTCACCGATGATCTGTCGGTGCGGTTCGCCATCAACAATCGTCGCCGAGATGGTTTTACAGAGGATGTTGTTTCCGGTCAGAAAGGCGGCTCGGTGGATAGACTCTCGGGATTGTTTCAAACCCGCTGGCTCGCCAGCGACAGCGTCACAGTAGATACCCTGCTGTTTCTGAGTGACCGTGATGACACACTCGAACACAACAACTGCCGTATAAATAATGACCAGGCGTTGTTTCTCGAAGGCTTGTACGTGATGTGGCCTGGCGATACCGACCCCAGCCAGCCAACCGCCTACCGTGAGAACTGTGAAGCCAACTCCGAAGAGCGCCTGGGGGACCTCAAGAGCAATACAGGGGCCTACCCGAACCTGAATTGGGATCAGCAGCAGGCCATGATAGGCGCCACAGTGGAATGGTTGTACAGCCCGGATCACCAGATCAAAGGTGTGTTCGGAGCGCGCAAAGCGGAAAAGGGAGCGCTGGTCACTAGCGATCAGGACGGTGGTCCTGGTAACTGGTCCGAATCCCATAATCACGGTGATAGCGAGCAGAAGTCACTCAGCGCGGAATTGCAATTCAGCGGCGGTTTCTTTGATGAGCGACTGCGTTACACCGGTGGTCTGTTCTATATGCTGGAAGAGAACTTTGAGCCCTTTACGCTGGTCTCTGGTTTCGGCGGGCTCGACCTGAAAACCATCGGCGAACTCGGCGCTGGGCAAGTACCCACTCGGCCGACGCCAGGTGGTACCGTTCCCTTTGTCGGTGCGGTAACCGGCAACCCCATTCAGCAGAACGAGTTTGATCTAACGAATAATACCCTCGCGGCTTATGTTCAGAGCTCTTTTGATATCACCCCGATGCTTGAACTTACGCTGGGCTTACGCTGGACGTCTGAAAATCGCGAGTCAAATCTAGTGCTGACACAGGCTGATACCACAGCCATTGAAAACCGCATGCGAAGCGCCGGCTTGGTTGGCGCTTGTCTCGGGCCTGAACTGCCGGGCGTATGTCAGTCCAATGTGCCCTGGGCCGCTGATCCAGTCGGGCAGATCTCGGCGCTGTTCCCTGATGCCAATGGCGATGGCATAGATGATTTCCCAATGAATGATTCACCCTTTCTGGATCAATCCAAGGAGAAAACTTTTTCCAAAGTAACGCCCATGGCCTCGCTGTCGTACACCATCCCCGGTCTCGGTGACGGCTTTCTCTCCAGTGTTACCCTCTATACCACTTACAGCGACGGCTTTAAGTCTGGCTTTTTCGAGCCACGCGTAGAGGACGGGTTGCAGCAAGTTGAGCCAGAAGAAGTAAAAAATCTTGAGTTTGGCTACAAGATTGAGGCGTTAGAGCGCTCACTGCGTATCAATGGCGCCATTTACACCATGGAGTTCACCAATCAACAGCTGATTCAAGTGCAGACAGATTCTGCGGAAAACCTGGCAGTAGTTTTTGATAACGCGGGCAACTCTGAGATCGAGGGCACCGAAGTCGAAGTTCAGTGGATGCCTTCGGCAAATATGCTGGTGAATTTCTCGGCAAGTTATAACGATTACACGTTTACCGAATTTAGTGATCGTGATCTTCTGCAGGCCTCGCTGGGTAATAATGTTGTGGTAGATCGTACCGACGAGCCTTTCCCTGTGTCTCCGGAGACAACCGTTTCCCTGGGTGTGCAATATACGTGGGATACGACCGTTGGCTCATTCACGCCGCGTATTGATGCGTCCTACAAAAGCGAAATATACCTTGGTCTTGACCGAGGCTCCTTCGAGGCTTACGAGCGCAACAAGGAACTTGCCGGAGACGACGCGAAAACGCTGGTCGATCTGCGCTTTAGCTGGTCGAGCCTCGATTACCGAACCTCTGTGGCTGCGTTCGTAAAGAATGCGACCGACGAGCGCTACCTCCCCGGCGCAGCTTCTGTGGGTTCTTCGTTGGGCACCTTCTTTAGCTTTTACGGTGAACCACGAACCTATGGTGTCGAACTTCGATATGAGTACTAGCGGTATCTGACCGCTGCATAAGGCAAAGCCCACTATGCGCCCGCTGCGTTCGCCGGCGGGCGCAAGATATCTCGCTCCAGCTCGCTATGAGCCATAGAATCTCGGCTTCTTTGACATCCTCTCGGGAGCTGAAGCTCTCCGAGATTCCCAAAAGCCATTACAGCTTTGGTCCCAGGGCGGCCTAAGCCGGTACCTTTCCTTCCGCAAGACGCTGGAGTCCCAGCGCGATAATTAAGTTACAGAAACTGAGCGCAAGCAGGCGCGACGCGCAGAGCGTATGGAATCTAAGGTGCGAGAAGAAGCCGCAGCGTTCTGTGAGCAACAAGGCGTGAAGCAAGGGACATACGAATCGGCGCTGGTTCAGCAGGCCGCGAAACGCTTTGCAAAAAAAGCCGTTGAGAAAAAACCAGTCTGCGCCTACGACGACCCCGCAAATGAAATGCGCGGTAGCAAGTATGATGCGACTCGCGATCTTGACATCAAAGAGGTTGCCAAGCTGGTGCGCGCTGACATCAAGCAGGCCATCAAATCTGGGCGCCTGCCAAAAGACACACAAAACCGCGTTTAGATCGAGCGTTACTCGGGCGGCTGCTCCCTGCGTATAAATGTAAAATCCATACCAGACGTGATCTTCAACCCGAACTACGTGACAGCGACCAAGCAATTTACCCATCGGCGGTTAGATATGCCGCGTTTGAAAACGTATCGGGAGTTGATTGCCACGCTAA
>NZ_JBVBUV010000101.1:0-9761 GCF_057445395.1 Litorivivens sp. | reverse complement strand
GGCGTGGGTGATATGCAAAATGGAGTTGTCCTGAATGCTGGTGCGCGCCCCGATGCGGATACGATGCATATCGCCGCGAATGGTGGTGTTGGGCCAGACTGAGCTGTCTTCACCAAGGGAAACGTCGCCGATCACCACCGCGCTGGGGTCGATAAAGACGCCCTTGGCGAGCTTGGGGGTGTGGCCTTCGAAGGCGCGGATGTGGTCGTCGGCTTGATAAGTCATAGGGAGTCCGGGTTCGTTTTCGGTGGGCTTATGATAAAGGAATTGGTCTACCTGTCGCACGCCGCCAGGAACGAGAAGATAATTGGCGGTGGACATCTGGCAGGTGAGATTTTTTCGTGACATGTGTCACAAAGAATTGTGCTTTTCGACCGGCTGTTCGCTGAAAGGTGTATTTCACCAATACTCTATTGTAGTTTTCGTGACCAGCAAAACAATGCAACGACGTGGCAAGGAAGCCCGTGGCGACATCGCAATGGCCGCCAACGCGAAATGGATTCGCACCCTCCCGCTTTCTTCCCACTCGAAAAACAAAAACCAAGGACGCGGTGGGGTGATTTGTGCGCAGAAAACGATTTTCCGCCTGGGGGCTGGTTGCAGTTGCCATTCTGGTTTCCTTGCTATCACTAAGTGCAAAGGCCCACGAGGGGACAACGCATCAGGCGACAGAAAATTCCGAGCCGATAAACAAGTCCTTGCACTGGCTGGAAACGGTCCAGCAGGCAAATGGCGCTATTGTCACCGCGTCAGATACAGCGTCGGATTTTCAGGCAACGGCAGAGGCTTTGCACGCAGCGACGCTAGTTGATGGTGGCACTCTCGATAACATTGCCGCGCTGGCGTTTCTGGACAGCGCGCCGAAAACGCTGCCGACGGAACAGCTTGCCCGGTTGATTATTGGCTTGCAGGACGCCAACCAGAGCAGTGCACAGGCAATCCAATTACTGCTAGCACGTCAGGGCGCAGACGGCGGCTTTGGTGACTATGCCCATTACGATAGCAGCCCCCTGGACACCGCTTATGCGCTGTTGGCGCTGCAGAAAGTCGGGCGCGATGCTGCCGTTGCCGGGCGGGCGCTGAGCTATCTCTCCTCGTCGCAACTCGCCACCGGAGGCTTCGGCTACTACGGCAATCAGTCTTCGACGATGGTCACGGCTTTGGTTGTAAAAGCCCTCAAGCCGTATCTCTACACGTTCAATATTTCAAGTGTGCTAAGCAGCGCGCTTGAATTTCTCCATGCGACGAAATCGGACAGCCATCGCTGGAGCAGCGACTGGGAAAGTTCACTGGCCTTACAGGCGCTGATACCGCTGACCACCGATGTAGCGCGGTATCAGGATGCGGTTGATGCCTTGGAGGCGAGGCAGCGCGAGGAAGGCAGCTGGGAGAACCAAGCCTATTCCACCGCGTTGGCTGTATCGGTGCTTAATTTATTGGCAAATCTCGAGGTGCCTGCAGATCCGGAAAAAGCCCTTGTGCGCGGCAGGCTTGTTGATTCCGTGGCCGGGTCAGCACTCACCAACGCCCAGATTGATGTCAGAGAGTTTGATCGCGAGGCGGTCTCAATCGATAACAGCGGGCAATTTGTTGTTTCCAATCTGGAGTCGGGCTCCTACCTCCTCGTTTATTCTGCACCGGGCTATCTGTCCGCTTCTCAAAATCTGAACCTGCAAAAAGGCCAATTTGCAGATGTCGGTACCATCCGCTTGTCGGTAGCGCCCTCAGCGTCACTGATCAGCGGCGTGTTCACCGATATCGCGACGGGTCAACCGGTGGCGGGCGCAGTCGTTTCTGTGACAGTCGATGGCGTAACAGCGAGCGCGCTCAGCAATACCCGCGGTGAATACCAGCTGCTGGCTGAGCCGGGCGAAGCAGTCCTCCACGTTAGTGCTGACAGCTATCACCCGATTTCAGCGGCAGTTAGCCTGAGCGCGGGCACCGCCGTGAAATTTTCACCGAGCCTCCTCCCCTCCTCTGAGTCGCCGCCGGCCAGCACATCCATCGGGGGTACTGTTCTGCGTCAGGACGGTCGTCCAATTCCCAACGTCAGCATCCACGTAACGAGCGATGGTGCTTCTGCGGTGTCGTCTGACGACGGGCGTTTTGTGGCCGACAATCTAGGGGCGGGCGAGGCACAGATACAGTTTGCCAAGGCCGGATATGAAACCGTCAGCGTAAAGCTTATCCTGCCCGAAAAAACGCGCGTCAACCTAGGCAATATCATACTGCGAGAGCAACAGGTATTGCCCTCAACGTCTATCAGCGGCCAAGTACTGGATTTGAGTAACGGGTTACCCGTCGCAGGCGCGTCGGTGGTGGTCGGCGGTGCGCGTACGACGACGGATAATAACGGCTTCTATAGCCTTCGCGACATACCTGTTCTGGAATTTACGGTGCAGGTGACCGCCTCGGGATACCTCTTTACCAACAAAGAAATTGCACTGACGGATCATCGCGATGTGTCGCTTAACCTGACCATTCGCAAGGCGGATTTGGGCGGAGTCGAGATTGCGGGCTTATCGAGCAATGCAAGTCGCTACGGCGCCTATGAGCCGGTATTGCTCACCGCCCAGTTGGAAAACAACACCGCGCTGACTTTGGGTGCAAGGCTCTATGTCAGAGTGAAAAACGCTGCCGGTACCGAGGTGGCAATTTTCTCGGGTCAGTATCTGCCACCGCTGGCCTCGGCACTGGACGACGAAGAGCTGGCCCACTATCAGCAGCACCTGGACGATGCGGTAGAGCATTTGGCGCCGGGCGAACAACGCGATGTGCAGCTTGAGCAGTGGTGGAACACGCAGAATACCCCGCCGGGAGACTATGTGATTACCGTGCAGGCCGTAGACGCGGTCTCCAGCAATCTCGTGTCGGAGAAAAACATTGTCGTTACGGTGGAGGAGACGCGAAAACTTGCTTCGCTGCGACTGTTTACGACGCCGGGCTACGTCCTTCTGAATCGTGTAGCGGATATTGCGATGAGCGCCGAGCTGCTCAACCGCTCCAATGTGCCAACGACGCTGACCCTTGACTACCAGCTGATCGACCCCAGCGGACACATCTTCTCGGACAGTCAGGCGACTATTGCGCTTTCTCCAGGACACAACAATCTCATTGTCGAGTTGGGCCAACTGTCTCATCAGTTCTCCGAGAGCGGTGACTACCTGCTCAAGCTATCCAACATGTCCGGCGCAGAGATTGTAGAAGCAGCGGAAGGAGGAGTGTTTGTACCGCCTTCAATACGGCTGGATATAGAGCAGTCGATAGCGCCGAACGAGGTCGTTCCCCTCGAGGGTGTGGGAGTGAAGAGCAATATTCAGATCAAAGGAGTTGATGGTGAATAGTCTGATAAAAACACCTGGCGTTACTGATATCGCCCGCTTGTTCGCAGTGATCGCGCTACTGCTGGGTACGATGCAGGTTCAGGCCAGTCACTTTCGCTTTGGTCACTTTACCTATCAGTCACGGCAGGATGTCGCACCGGCCGCCGCTGACTTTGCTATGACAGTGGCATTCAGGAGTAGTTTTTTCGGCCACCCGAATATTGGGCAAACCTTTAGACCGGGAAGCTATAGTTTCGGTGATGGTCGCGCGGCGAATCTACACTATCGGGTTATCGCCAGAAATCTTCAGGAAGATTGGATTGTTGGACGCGCAATTGATTCTGCTGGTAATGATCTGATCAGGCATACCTACCCTTCGGTGGATAATAATGGAAACCCTTGGGTTGGTCAGTTTTCCAGTTGCTGCAAAATCGGGGGTATTCGCAACGCAGCAAATGCCAGCTGGCGCGTCTATACCCGCGTGAATCTTTCTGACGGCAACTCGTCGCCCATCAGTAATTTGCCGCCGATTGTCAGCTGTTCCAAATACGATTGCCGTTTCTTGATTCCGGCGGTAGACCCGGACCGCGATAAAATTACCTGGCGCCTGTCTACACGCTCTGAATCTGCGATACCGTCGATCCCGAGTGGCATGGCGGTTGACCGCGATACCGGCATCTTTACCTGGGCAGGTGCGCAGTCGTTTTCAAACGGGCTGTACTCAGTTCAGGTAACGCTCGAAGATCGCGATGACAACGGCGCCATAAAAAGTACGGCGGCGATTGATTTTCTGATCAGGTTGCAGGATCAGGGTGCCAATGCCGCGCCGGTATTTGATCGCCCGCCGACGCCTGAAGCCGGTTCGCGCATTACCGCCGTGGTTGGTCAAAAACTGACTATCGCTGTTCAGGCCAGTGATGCTGACAGCAACGATATTGTCTATCTCAACCATGTCGGCTTGCCGAGAAATGCGACCTTCGAGCAGACGATCTCTGACGGGCAGACGGGGATGGCGCATCTTGAATGGACCCCTGACGAGACCGATATCGGTGAGCACATCGTCACCTTTCTGGCAAACGACAACCGAGGCGGAGCCGCGTCGCCGGTCTCAGTTACTATCGAGGTGATAAAGCCGGCCATCTCAAATGTTCGCGTGAGGAGCACAATTGCGGCTACCGATATCGATGTGGATGCGTCGTCGTTCTCGCACCCACCGTCAACAATCGGTATCGAAGGAGATCACACGGTCGTGACGTGGGAATTTGCGACTTTCAATGTCGATCAGGTTGAAAGCCTGTCGAAGAATCTCAGATTGTATAACGTCTCGCCGGGCGAGACTCGCAGTGTCACGGAGCAGTTGCAGGTTTCCTACACCGATATCGACGGTCGCCCGGTGCAACAGACGCTCGGCGAACAACGGGTCAAGATAGCACCCACGTTAACGACGGTCTCCGTTGCGACCGACAAGTCCAGTTATCGCCCGTCTGAACAGGTCGTTGTCACCTCGGCCGTAACCAATCTTGCCAGCGTACCAACTGACGCTTTGGTATCCATTGTTATCACAGACAACCAGCAAGATCTTGTTGCGGAATTGGGAAGCGTCGATGTTGAGGGCCTGCAGCCTGAGGAAATGCGTGCTCTGTCGGATGTGTATTTCAATGCTGCAGAGGTTTACGCCGGTCACTATCTGGCGATCGCAAGGATTCTGGATGAACAGGGGGCTGTGCTGCGCCAGGCTGTAGCGCCATTTACCGTTACAACACAGAACGGTGAATTTTCGAATATTTCCGCACGGGTGCACACTGACAAGCCGGTGTATCAGGCTTGGGATCAAGCCGTTATTGATCTGCGGGCATTCAACAATACCGGTAACGCGACCTTCGGCGGCGGAACGGGTGTGATGACTGTTTATCGTCCTGACGGATCGCTCCTGACCTCCAAAAACTATGCGATTAACAGTCTGGCACCTTCAGCTAACGAAGATCGCCAGCATGTACTGCGACTTGAAGACCGCGAATCTGGCGCCTATCGAGTCGTTTGGCAAGTTACGAGAGACAACGAGATTCTGGCGGAAAGCGAAACCGGGTTTACCGTCGTGCGTGCAGCCTTGGCATCGCTGACAGGTGTTGTCGAGGTTACGCATTATCCGACCGGCGAGCCTCTCGACTGCCAATTCGAGGCCACCAATCGCAGTTCGTCGGACGTCGCCGACGCGGCACTGATCTACCAGGTCGTGGCGCTTGATAGTGGACAAGTGCTGTATCAGTCTCGCGAAGGCAATCTGTCGCTACCTGCCGGTGCAAGCCATTCCTTCACCATGATCCTGTCCGATCCGCCGGCATACGGTGATTATGGATGCATTCTTATGGCTGAAATCGACGAGGATCTGCGTCAGCTTGCAGCCGCCGGCTACCAGGTTGTGCCCCCAAAACTGGACGTGGCGGCCAACACAGCGGCCAAAGGTCGATTGCTTGTTTTGCTGGATGCAGACGATTACCCGGCGCCTCACGATGCGATAGCGCCGGTCAGGCAACGGGAGTATCTGGAGAGCTTGCTCGCGAAACATGGCTGGACTTATACCCTTGTCACGACGGCGGACAGTTTCGAAAATGAATTCTACAGCGGCGGATACAGCGCCGTGGCCCTGTTTTCGGAAAGCGTAACTCTGCATCCCCAAGTGGAATCACTGCTGGTCGAAGCGCACAACAGTGCGACCGGACTGCTGATTTCGGGTAGCTGGAACCGTCGCAACAGCCAGCTGGAACGCAGTCTCGGTGTTTCGCTGACCGGCCGAAATAACCAGGCACAGTCCATCGACATTGTGGAAAGTGTTGTGGACCATCCGGTGGACGACGGGCGCATGGTAAGTAGCGGCTTGGCGTTGGCGCATTGTGGTGCGCAGGTCTGGGCGGTATTTTCCGGCGGAAAAAACGCAAGCCATGAGTGCGCCAATCCTGCCGCTCCGGCTGCGATCACTGCGGCCAACTATGGGCGCGGCCGACATGTCTACTTTGCCTATGATGCGCTGGATTCCGCTGCCACGCAGCAGGGGATGCATGAGCTGCTGCTGCTGTCTGCACTGACAACCATACAGCCCGGCGCATGGCCTTTGGCGCCCGGGCGCATCGTGCCGTTGGAGATAAGCATTGATAACCTGAGTCGGCGCGCGGCCATGGATGTCGTCGTTGCGCTACCGGACGGGGGTCAGGTGGTTGACACGGTTGGCGTGATTCAAGTCGACGACGATGCCTGGCAGTGGCAGCAAGATCTGGCGGCACCGACAACCGTGTCCAAGATCTTTCATATTCAACTGCCAGACGTGGTTTCCGATTCTCTGCCAATCCTTGTCGACGTCGATGCGGGTATTAATCGCTCGTTGATGATTGATGATGCTGAATTGGGTTTGGCGCTCGGCCCGTTTGAAGAAGGTCTGTCCTTCCGTTCTGCCCATAGCGTTCTTCAGATCCTGCTTGATCAGTATCCACGGGACAAGGACTACTCATTCGTCGACAAAAAAATACGGGATGCAGAATCTGACATCCAGGGTGGCAAGGTCGACGGCGCCATTAAATCCCTGCTGTTAGCAGTTGCCAGATTGATGGATAAAGACCATACGCAGGCGGCGGAGTTGCGGTTTGCAGTGGACGGACTCTTGTATCAATTGCAACGCCTACGCTACAGCATCTCTTTTGGCATCGAATAATAACCCGATAACAGCAGGCTTTCTTCAATAGAAGCCGGTGGAATGATTGAGGAACCACAATGAATGGACTCGCACTGGATGTCTTCCGCAATGGCATGGCCGCCAAGGGAACGTCGTTATTTACAATATGCATGTTTACCTTCGTATTCTATCTGTCTCCAACCGGTGCCGCGGTGGCCAATGAGGGTGATAAAGGTGATAAGAAGTCCAGACACATAGAACAGCAGCTTGAAAGCACGCCGGAAAAGAAACTGACCCATCGTTTGCAAAAGCTGCAAGAGAAGCTCGCAAGAGAGCTGCCGGAGTCGCGGGCGCAGCGAGAGCAATCCCGATCCTGGTTGGAGCGCATGTTGGAAAAACTCGGGCTGGGCGGTGGACCTTTAAAAGCCGACGAGTTAGCGGAGCTCTCTGACCTGACGGATAACGTCAGAGAGGCTTACGCTGAAGCGATTGCTCTACTGGAACAAGAAGACAAGACTTTCCGTAAATCAAAAAAACTGCCCCCATCGGCTAAAACGCTGGTTGCCGAGCGTCACGAAAAAGCACTGAATGCCATCAAGCTAAAGCATCAGAAGGTTGATGAGAAACTGCGGACGTTAACAGCCAGCGACAACGCTGAAGAACAGCGCGATCTCCTCACGCAGCTGGCAGAAGAAATCTCAAATGAGCAGTTTGCACCAACGCACACCCCCGTTGATCCCGCCAACCTGCCCTGGCGTTCGCCGTCCGAAAAGGTACGAGTACCTGAAGTGGAAAAAGGACAACTTCAGTTGGTATTGGGTGTGGATTCTCTGGCGGGCTACCCCAGGATAGCCTCAACCAGTCTGACACCGGAACTGTTGAATCCGCTGGGGCAGCCTGTCGAGGCAGATTTGGCGGAAACGATAGATGCAACAATCACAGAAGAAATCAAGGCGCTGGCGGCCAGCCTGAACAACAACCCGGTCGAAATATACACCTGGGTTCATAACAATATTCGATTCATTCCGAGCTATGGCTCGATACAGGGCGCCCAGTACACACTGGAGACGGGTAAAGGCAACGCGGTTGATACCTCCAGTCTGCTGATTGCCCTGCTGCGTGCCGCGGGTATTCCCGCCCGATATGCGTACGGGACGGTAGAAATTCCTGTCGATAGAGTGATGAACTGGGTGGGTGGTGTGACAAAACCTGAAGCTGCCCAGAGTTTGCTGGGTCAAGGGGGCATACCGAATATTGCGCTGATTCGTGGCGGTGCCATCCACAGTATTCGCATGGAACACACTTGGGTTGAAGCCTGGGTGGATTTCGAACCATCGCGCGGCCTGAAAAATCGCGAGGGCGATCGCTGGATTCCCATGGATGCCTCCTTCAAACAGTATGCGTTTACGGAAGGTATGAATCTGGCCGACGCCGTGCCCTTCGATGCCGAGGGACTGGCGGCTCAAATTGAGCAAAGCGCGACCGTCAACGAGGAGCAGGGTTGGGTGCAGAATGTACCGCAGGCCGCAATCGAAAACAGCCTCCAGCAATTTCAGAGCCAGCTGGAAGACTACATCAACAACCAGAATCCGGAGGCAACGGTGGGTGAGGTATTGGGCGTGAAGGCAGTAAAAGTCCTGCCTCCACGCCCGCTGGCGGCAGGTCTGCCCTACGAGCATATTGTCACCCAGCAATCGTTCTCACAGGTGCCGGAATCCCTGCAACACCGATTCAAGTACGAACTGGCGCCTCAAAACAGCGGCTATCCCGGAGCGCCCTTTATTACTCTCAATGAGCCAACGGTGAAACTGGCGGGCAAAAAGCTTGCGCTGAGCTTCCGTCCGGCGACAGAGGATGATCAGGCCATCATTGAAGATCACCTCCCCGAGCCTGATCCCGAGACTGGTGAAATAGACCCAAACGCGATCCCGGATACCCTGCCCGGCTATCTTATCCACTTGACGGCGGAGTTAAGCATTGATGGCGTGACTGAACAGTCCGGTGGCAATCAGGCAATGGGTACGGAATTGCATGAAACCCTGGGGTTGTACAGTCCCTCCCACGGCTGGGGCGAATCGACTAACCGCCCAATCGCCGGCGAGTACCGTGCCATTGGCCTGGATCTGCAGGGTATCAGTCCCGCTCAGGCGGCGACGCTGAAAAATGACCTTGAAGCAACCAAGCAGATACTGGAAGGACAAAACGAGAATCAGCTGCTAACCCTGAGCAAACACGACGTGATTGGCGATCTGATTTACGGCACGATCATGAGCTATTTTGCGCTGAACGATGTGCAGGAAGAAATCCAGGCGCAGTCGGCGGGCATGGTTACCTACCGCTTGCCCAGCTACGGCATTTTTTCAACCTCACTGCAACCGCAATACTGGTACGGCATCCCGCGTAACACCAGTTTCAGCGGTCTGAACATGGACGTTGATCGGGTCATGTTTCACGGCGCGGCCAAAGACAATAGCAAGGAAACCCGAGTGGCGTTCACCCAAGCCAACGGTTCTCGCTTGAGCGCCATGGAGCATCTGGTGCCAGAGCAGATGTTCAGTACACCCGACACGCCAGCGCACGGGATATCGGCGGTTAAAGCCTTAGCTATAGCCGCTGCAGAAGGGCAGAAAATTTGGACTATTACGCGCGACAATCTTGATCTTGCTCTTGGCAGCATAGACTTGGGTGTAGCTGTCGAAAGTGAAATTAGAAATTCCGTGTTAGCTGGAAATATAGCGACCGCGCACGAAACTCGGCTTAGTTATGATGGTTGG
>NZ_JBVBUV010000100.1:0-10017 GCF_057445395.1 Litorivivens sp. | reverse complement strand
GCGTTTTGGATTATAAAAAGGGCAGCACTTTGCCCCTTTAATTTTCTATTGCGGATTCAAGGGGTCGTGGGCAAGCAGTAGCACGGCTGCCGCGCCAAACAGAGACGTGCGCAGATTTTCGCTGATAGGGACGGCGATACTCAGTTGCCCCTCACTGCTGCGATCTATGAGGGCAAGCACTTGGCTGTTCTGGCGCACCTCATAGCTGACGGTGTCGGGCAATACGCCCACCGTTGATGCCTGGCTTCCAGAGACCTCAAAATCGTGACCGTCGATTCTAAGAATACCGTGCAGCGGTTTTTTGCCCGTGGCGTGCATATCCAGCTGCCATTGCGGCCAAGCTGGGCCAAGTTTGCGCGAACGGCAGTTGAGTGAAGCATCATAAGCAATGTTTTCCGTTACGCTCATGTCGTTCTCGCCGCGCTTGTTGGTAACCCGCGCTTCCCAGTTTTCTACGTTGAGGACTTGTCGACATTGAATAGATGCGAGTTCGCCAACGGGACCGTACAGGCGGATTTTCATTTCAGACTCATTGCGCAGGCTGGTGGTTCCGGCGCTGGCCTGGCGTCCGCCCTCGGCGCCTAGCCCTACCTGCACGTCAGTGCTTGTCTGCACGGGCAGGTTGTTCCACGGACTCCGGGCCTCGAAAGCGGCAGTGTAGGGGCCCACTATGAGAGGGTCCTTTCGTAACTGTGCCATGAATCCCCGGCCGGAGGCGGCATGGCGTTCCACCTCTTTGTCGGTCCAGTCGATAGGGTCCAGAGCATTCTGCGCAACGAGCGAGCAGCCACCGAGGTAAAGGGTAACTATCAGGGACACAATGCACAGTGTGCGCATTCAATGGACTCCGAGTGAAACTGTTGTTGATCGTCAGGGTAGGGAAGTCCCCGAAAAAGGCGCAGATCCTATTTTTACAAGAGGCCCGGCCGAGCTTTTGGGGCTGCTCTCAGCGCAGTTTACTGCATTTTCCGTAAAGCAACTCGGACTAAATTAAAGCCTCTGCCGAGTTTAATTCAAGGCCCTGTATCGATCGATGGTGGGGCTGGGGCAATCCCCTTGGAGCGTGATACAGGGCTTGCCGAGGGCGGCGCAGTAGCCTGCGTCGAAGGCGGCATTCCATTGTTTGTATTTGTCACCGAAGCGGATAATCGCCACGTCGCTTTGCTCGATCAAGGTCTTGGTGAGGATGGCGTTGACCTTGGCGGATTTGTGGTCGCGCCAGAAGTCTTTTTGCTCGGGGCCGAGACCATCGCCTGCGGCGTCGCTGGATTCGTGGTCGGTGTTGGCGGAGGTAAAGGCGATATCCAGTTTCTGCTCGCGGCAGCTTTCAATGATTTGATTGCGCCAGTCGGTGTGGATTTTGCCGGAGAGTTAAATTTTTAGTGTCACTGGAGTGCTGGTTGCTTTGTGTCTGGACTAATTAAAGCATGTACATAGTCCGATCTGCTCTAGTCTTTGTTGGTTCATTCATTTCTGGCAGACAACAAGTTTTTCCATTGCGGATTTGAAGTCCATAAAAAAGCCCAGGTCGTTAGCCTGGGCGGTGTAATTTGTTGCGAAGCAATTACTGAGCTATTACCAGTTCGACATCATCGAGAATCGAAAAAACAGGGTCGTCGGGGTTGGCGAAATTGAAAACATCGTCAAACGCAACCTCTGTTACTCGCCAATCCTGGACGAAATTCAGCAACCAACCGGCTCCTGCGCTCGAGCCATCACAAGCGGCAGTACCCGCTTTCCTCGGATCAAAGTCGCTTAGAGAAATATTACTACAGTTGTGTCGTGCGAAGAATTCAGTGCTTCCGTTGCGGATTAGAGATATGTCAACGGTGTATAGACCCCCAACCCGATAATCTAGGGTTGTGTTGCCCTCGGTGTTTACAGTTGTGTGCCAAAGTTTTGCTTTTATAAGATCTCCCGCTTGGACAGAGACCGTCTCGCTATTATTGTTGACGAGGATGTCGCCTATAGCAGCTCCCGCATCGAACAAAACTGTCATAGCTGTCTGAGGGTTACCTTCAGTAATGGAAAACTTGACACCTACTGCTGCCACGTCGGCGTTTGGCTTCCACTGCACCGAGTTGATTGAGGAGGTGTTTGGTGGAACATCGCTACCTATGTCTGCAGACATAGGCGCATTGATACGAAGCTCATTGTCTTCATCCAAGTCAAAGTTGCCAACCTCTACCAGCGGCCGCAGCGCACTGCACTGATCTGGTGATGGGTGGCAAATTACATAGGTCACCCAGCGGGGGACGTCCAGATTGAAGATAGTTGTTGTCTCGTTTCGGACTTCTCGTTCGCTATCCTGTTTGCGGACAACGTCTACGGGAACCAGGGCCTTATATTGTGCGGCACACCCATCACTGTCGAAGTCGAGTTGTTCAAAGTCCGTCCGGGTGAAATCCTGCAATAGTGCTTCGCCTCCTTCGGACGTAACACCGATGGGGGCGGTTTCTGGTGAACCGCAGGTATTGGTCAGGGCGCTGGCCGCGCTTTTAGCCAAGTCAGCATTTCCATCTTCGTCTGCGGCATACAGCGGCAGGCCTATACTACCGTTTAGCTCTACCGCCTCGATGGATACATCGCGAGAATAGGACGCGGGAAACTGTGGGTGAAAACCGTAAACTAGCAAGGCGAGTTTGTCTCCTTGCTCAATTCGCTCGGCGATACCGTTGAGGTTTACGCTATGTTTGCCGAGACCGCGCAGCGGGTAAATCTGGTCGTCGACCAGATCCCAGAAGCCGCTATCGGCTTTCTGTTGGCCGATGCCCACAAAGACAATACTGTCGCAACCGGTGCGGAGTGTGGGAACGTCGGGCGGGCTGCAGTCACTCGCCAATTCGTTGGCACCTGCAGCCGTTGCTACGGTGACATCGAGCTGGGGTATGCCAGCCAGTATCGCTCCGTTAACGTCGGCGACGCTGCCAAGCTCAACAACAGTTGGTCCATTCGCGGCCAGCGCTACGGCGAGCTCGCCATTGGGTACCGGGGAGGAGCTAAACTTGATCTGCGTGGCGGCCTGCGCATTGGCATCGGGAGCAATCAGCATGTCAGCCGGTATTGAGACAGAATCTTCGTCGGCCAGTGATATGCATATATTTTCGCTGCCGAGATCGACACCGGTAAATTGACGCAGCTTCGCGTCAAACCATTTAAGCACGAGACTGTCGGTGGTGTTGCCCGCGGCGGTTAGATTTGTTGCGCCGCAACTTTGGGGGCCGCCGGCATCCTGGAAGGCTGGTATGACGGGTGCCGGCGCGCCGGAATGTGTGGGTTGCGCGTCATCGGGTGCGGCGACCGCTAAGATATGCCCGGATTGGTGAGTGTAGAGTCGTACATCGCCGCCGAGCGCCGACAGGCACTGATAATTCCACCAGGCATCATTGAAATTGAAGAGGGTGTCGCGAAAGCCTTGGGTCAGCAGGACATCTACTGCTGGCAGCGTGCGAGGTTTATCGCCGGGCGATGGGACCACCCCGCCGTCGCTGAGCATGGTGTTGCTATCGTTTTCTCCCCAGTGGGTGACTTGATAGGGCATGGTCGGGAGCCCTTGATTGGCGCACCAAAAACCCAGGCTGTGGTAGTTGAACCACTTCAGAGCTTCCCGTGGGAATTCGTTGGTAGAGGCACCTCTTGTGAGGGTTTCCTTGATATAGGGATCGAGGCCGCGATCGTTCGGTGAATCGCCATTTTCCAGTCCGGGGCCATAGCTGCCGGATTCACCGCCTGCGACCAGCGCCAGGTCCCAGCCGGTTTTGATGGTGTCGCCGGGGTTCAAACTATAGCGCAGATCGTGCCAGGTGATATCGGGTACCAGGGCGTCGAGGCGGTTCTTTTCGTCCACCGCCAGAATCAGGAGTTGGTAGCCGCCTCCGTAGCTGCTGCCGATTGCCCCTACTACCAGATTGTCGCCATTCGCGACACTGTGTGCGGGTTTGTCGGCCGGGGCAGGTCGGGAAATAAACTTCTCTGTTGCATCATTCTTCCACGCCAGGTAGGGGAGGTTTTCCTCAGCCCAGTCCAGTATCTGCACCAGGTCTTTGCCCTCGAACTCTGGATCCATCGTGCGGATAGTGCCGGCACTGTCGCCAAAGCCGCGCTGATCAATGCTGATCACGGCGTAGCCTTTGCTTAAATAATCCGCAAACCGATCGCGTTCAGTTGTGCGCGAACCGCCAAAGCCGTGACCATGCAAGATTAGTGGGTGTGCAGCCAAGTGCAGAGTCGCGCAATCGATGGTGTCAGGTTCCATTAGCTGAAAGGCTATGTTGTGCCCCGACTCGGAGACCAGCGGATCGACCGCAAAATTGCCGCCGGCGACCTTGATGCCACCGTCTGCGCAGTAATCGCCCTGGGCGAGCTGATTGTCGGTGCAGCCCTTGTTGGTTGCATCCTGGGTATGGACCTCATCGGTAGGGGTATTAAGGGGAGTTCCGTGGCAGAAATCCTCGTCACCGCCGAGAAGGTCGTTATCGTTTACACCGTCGTTGTCATTATCGGCGTCCGCGCCGTTTTCGATGCCATCGCCGTCAATGTCGCTATCGCAGGCGTCGCCGACACTATCGCCATCCAGATCATCGGACTGCTTGTTTGATACTAGCGGACAATTATCTGATTCGTTGTCGGCACCATCGCCGTCAAGGTCGCTGTCACAGACGTCTCCGTTACCATCGTTGTCTGTGTCCTTCTGGTCCTGGTTTGGTGTTTGTGGGCAGTTGTCCGACGAATCGCCTGTTCCATCGCTGTCTGTATCCTGAGATTCGTTGGGATCGCCGGGAAATGCATCGGCGTTATCGCCTATCCCGTCACCGTCGGTATCACTATCTTCATTGGGGTCGTCTGCAAACGCGTCCATATCGTTGGGCGTGCCGTCGCCGTCGCGATCATCGTCGCATGCGTCACCAATCGCGTCGCCATCCAGGTCAGCCTTATCAGAGTTGGAAATTGCAGGGCAATTATCTTGACCATCTGGAACGCCGTCGTTATCACTGTCTGTAGATGTAGGGTTGGGGTCTTTACTGTCTACAAGACCGTCGCCATCGACGTCGTTATCACAGGCATCTCCCCGGCCGTCGGCATCGAAATCAGCCTGATCAGAGTTGGAAATCGCGGGACAATTATCTTCACCATTGGCAATGCTGTCGCCGTCATCGTCTTGCAATGCTTCTCCCGGCGCACAGCCATCAGCGTCAACCGTTGCATCCACAGGTGTTTGCGGGCAGGCATCAACTGCGTCGTTAATACCATCGTTGTCGCTATCGACGCCGCCGTCATAGTCAAATTGGCCGTCCGCGATATCGCGTTCAGAGGCGGTTAAATGCTTGAGTGCCTCTAAAGCGTCAATTAACACACGATTATCGCCGTTTGCCGAGATCGCAAACTGCGCCGCTTCGCTGGCAGCAAAATCGGCGGGGTCGACTGAGAAGGCCGCTAAAGACAGGCTGAGGGCTTGGGCACGATCCCGTACTCGTGGGGCCAGGATAATGCCATTGTCGGGGTTGCCGTCATTGTCCAGGGTTTGGAAAAAACGCGCCAGGTTGGTTCTAATGGACTCGTTGCCATTCGCCAGGGTTGTCGGCGTGATAAAGGGCTGCCCGGGCGCGGAGCCTAGCTGGATGCCGCCTAGAGAGAACGCTATCGATTGGCCCGATGTGAACTGAAATTCGCCGCGAGGGCCTGTGAGCCGAACGTCTATTTCATTTCCAGGTCGATAGCCGAGCCCTGTGATCGGGGAGTCAACGAACTGCCCCTCTTGTTGGCTTGCACTCGCGGTGCTGCTGGAACTGCCACCACTGCTGCTTCCGCCGCAGGCTGTAAGAAGGGCGCTAAGTAAGAAAAGCGGGAGACGCATAGACTTCATCCGTAGTTTTACCTCTAGACAGGAGACGGCATGCCACAGTAGGCACAAGCGTGCGGTTTTTATTTTGATATGCGCCATCTGGTCAAATATTAAACATCTTGGCGCAACGTGAATTTTACACAACTGCGCAATAAGTACAAACCGAGATGCGGTTCGAGCCAGTCTCATATCTATTGAAGCTCTAAATCAATTGCTACAGAGCAGTTATTCAGCCGCGTGCTATCGTGGATGGTGATATCGCCCCCGAGTACTGTAAGTAGCTGGCAGGAGATAGTATGAAAAAGCTGCAAAACGAAAAAGAACTTGTACGCAAGGCTATAGATATCGGTACTCGCTACGCAGAAAAACGCGGGGCCGCAATCTTCGAGCCTACCGATTCGACCAATGAGAAGCTGGAATACATATATCGGCTGCTGGTGCGGGACAAGCTTATCCAGCCCATGCCGGAGCTTCAGGTGTCGCAGCAGTCCATAAGGCATCGGCTGGCTTTATGGGCTGCTTCGCTGGAAAAGAAGAAAGACTGATCCGTTGGCTAACGGCGACGCGAATTAAACTGGGGACAGTTTACCTATTTCTAAATAAGTAAACTGTCCCCAATTTTCTAATGTGACTATGACCCCAATTATCTGTCGCTGACGACGTATTTCAAAATCTCAACCACCTGATCCGTTGTAGTCGCCCAGGCCATTGCGGCGGCGTCTACTTCCTTGAGGGGGTGAATGATCTCTTCGGCGTGCAGGGTGATATAGGGTTTGCCAAGGGCGGCGCAGTAACCGGCGTCGAAGGCGGCATTCCACTGTTTGTATTTGTCACCGAAGCGGATAATCGCTACGTCGCTTTGCTCGATCAAAGTCTTGGTGCGGATGGCGTTGACCTTGGCGGACTTATGGTCGCGCCAGAAGCCTTTTTCCTCGGGGCCGAGTACATCGCCAGCGGCGTCGCTGGATTCGTGGTCGGTGTTGGCGGAAGTAAAGGCGATATCCAGTTTCTGCTCGCGGCAGCTTTCAATGATTTGATTGCGCCAGTCGGTGTGGATTTCGCCGGAGAGGTAGACTTTTAGAGTTACTGGGGTGTTGGTTCCTTTGTGTTGATTTGTGCTTCAGTTAATTAAGTAAACTGTCCCCAGGATTCCGCTGCAGGTCAGCTATGGGCCCTCGTAACGCAGACGGGCGCGCAACCTCGCCTGATAATTGTTTAAAAGTAAGCGCTCCGACCGCTTTAGTTTGGTAGGTTGGGATTAGGTATAAAAAATAGCCCGGCCTGCATTCAGTGCTGGCCGGGCTGTGATGCTACGATGAGCGTGGTGTGTTCAATTACTGCACGTTTATCTGGATATCTACCTGCACTGAGTCATCGGTATAGGTATCGCCCGCATTGCCCACTTCAAAACTTAGCATTTCGCCGGCTTTTAGTGTGACAACCCGGTTAAACACTGAAGAAGCGTTTACGCCGGAAATTTCCTGCCCATAAAGCTCCTTCCACCCAGCCGGGGTAAAGCTGTAAACCTTGCCATTTTCACTAGAGGCATTGGTGTAAACCCAGTTAAAGGTTTTTTTTGCCTGCTGGTCAATGTTTTTGAAGTTTGCATTAACCGCGTATCTTCCGTCCTTGGGCGCAGTGAAGCGAATCTTGGATAGGTGGTCGGCACCGTTGCCAGGGTGAATGATCAGTGTGCCCGGAGCAGGGTTCAGGCCACCTGATAAGGTCTGGGGGGCTCCGGTGTTATTGAAGTAAACACCTTTCCAGCCTTCAGGCCCGTGGTGCCACAAACCTTTGTTGTTTGCGATAATTTGATACTTGACAAAGTCGCCGCCGACCGTGCCACCGCCATAACTCCAAACGCCGTTGGGGTTTGCGTTATTCATATCCGCGGCTGCGTTCCAGTGCCCGAAAGGTTTGACCCAAAGAACCTGAGACTTATTGTTAACCTTGCGAATTGCGATCGAATTTCCGTCAAAAACCATTTCGATGGGGCTTGCGTTGCCGCCAAAGGCGGGAAGCTTGTCAGCTGTGATAGCGGAATAGGCAAGGTTTGTTCCGCCCGCATAGACAACCAGATCATTCGGCGCGAGCCATATTTCAGACGTCTTTTGGTAGCCCTTTTCCATCCATCCTGGGAGTTGGTCGAAACCCCAGATGTAGCGCTTTTGACCGTTTGCCGTATCGTAGATGCAAACATTGCTGTCGGACTGAAGAACCACGATCCGACTTCCAATTTTGCCCAAGATCTGGTCGGAGCTTGACGGCTTCAGTCGGTCATTCTGCTTCATGATGACCAGCTCAGATGCTTGCGCTGAAAGGGCTCCACCGAGCATGAGCATGCACACTGCGATAAAGTGTGAAGTATATTTCTTAGTTAGTGTTAACATTTTTTCCTCGTAGCTACATTATTATCGGCTGTGCGCCACACCCCAGAACGGGACCTAACAACAATTTCGTGGCGGGGCTTGGAGTATAGCTTCTTGCATCATAATGGTGCACGCCTTTTGTGTGGGGGAGCGAGCATTAGCCCTTCAAGGAGGGGCGGAGGGCTCTACTTTAGCGGTTCATGGATTCTGGTTGATTGAGGATCAATGGGGGTAGGCAACTGGCGGCTGTCCTTCGAGTTTCGGGATGAACATATCTATCGTCGGGATTACGACGATTATCTCTAATCGGAGCGCACATTATGTCTATGCATAACCCCTCACATCCCGGGCGGCTCCTCGAGCAGCGCCTGATAGAAGATGAAGACGGTCAGAAGCTGAACAGCATTGCGATGATGGCCGAGCAACTTGGTTGTCACCGGAATACCTTAATCGAGTTATGAATTGCAGTGCTTCTTTGAGGCCATAAATGGCGCTGTCGCCCAGTGCTAGGCAGCAATAGTCAGGCGAACGCCAAGCACGCGCATTAACCGATGAATGGTGTACCACTTGGGTTGAACCTTGCCATTCACTGCCTTGTAAAGACTTTCCCGACTCAAGCCTGCGGCTTTTGCCACTTCTGTCATGCCGTGCTGTTTGGCCAGGTGGCCGAGGGCTGTGACAAAGGTATTCGGGTCTTCATCTTCGTAACACTCGAGCAGAAAGGCATCGATCTCAGCCTGAGACTCCATGAACTCTAAGGGATTAAATTCTTTCGTTTTTACCATTTGCGTAGTCCTCCAGTTCGGTGGCCATAGCCTCGATGGGTTTTCAAGTTCGTCAACGATGCACTGTATCCTGCGGGATACGTTTGAATATAGGCGGGAATTCCATCTATTCCACATTAGCTGGGCTTCAGCCGTTGGAACTCTCCCTCTGTCTGGGTGCCAGGTGGGGTGACGCCAAAGCTTTTATGGTAAGGTAGTGAGAGGTACTACCTTTTGATACCGGGGTGACAATATGGCAACTTCGATAAAACTCGATGATGATCTGAAAAGCCGGATTCAGCACTTGGCTGATGTGAGGCACCGCTCCTCGCACTGGATCATGCGCGAAGCGATTCGAGATTATGTAGAGCGTGAGGAAAAGCGCGAATCTTTTAAACAAGACGCGTTGCGAGCTTGGGAAGCCTACCAGGAAAACGGGCAGCATCTGACGCTTGAGGAAGCTGACGCCTGGTTGGAGAAGCTTGAGGCTGGTGATGATGCAGAGCTGCCCAAGTGTCACGACTGATTTGGTCCCCGTCAGCTCTTGCTGACGTACAAAGACTCTATTGCTTCCTCGCTCCTAAAGATAAAGAGGCGGCTCGTCGCGCCATCAAGACAATTCGAGCGGGCGTGAAAATACTGGCCCACCAGCCTGAGGCCGGGCGCCCTGTTGAAGATATGGAGCCAACTTTTCGAGAATGGTTGATCGATTTCGGTAGCGGCGGTTATGTCGCGTTGTATCGCTTTGATGGTGAAACAGCAGTGATTCTCGCGGTGCGACATCAAAAAGAAGCCGGTTACGAATAAAGTAAGCTGTTCTCAGAATTAACGAACCGATGATTGATAAAAACGACTCCGATCAAGTACATCGCCGATTAGCTCTGCAGGATGCGCTGATCAGCTAGGTTGTCGCCGCAATACCTTGAAGCGCGTTGTCAGCGGTGAAGCGTCGCTTAAACCAGAAATTGCGTTGGCACTGGAATTGATTGGTGTTGGCAAAGCCGAGTTCTGGTTGGGCATGCAGGCCAGTTACTACCTGTTT
>NZ_JBVBUV010000099.1:0-10319 GCF_057445395.1 Litorivivens sp. | reverse complement strand
CCGAAAGGGGCAGCATGTATCGTCGCCGCCAATAGCACGCCACATAACCCTGTCAAAACTCTCAGCATCGAACGCATACCGCTCTCCATTTTAACCTGCAGTTCATACGCAATTTCGCATGAAAAAGATTAAATTAGCACCACGAGGCATAGTAAGGAAGAAGGGAGCGTATGGACTATAACGTTTACGGCCACACCACCAATGCACCTACACGCCCCAAAAAAATGGCAATTGCACAGCGGCTTAGCGGCGAAATACACACCAAAGTCTTAGCTGACAAAGAGCAAATCAGAAGCCTTTAACGCATTGATTGAGGTGCCTATAAGAAAGATAAGAAAGCAACCGAGCGCACGCAGTCGCACAGGCCAGGGTTGAGCCTGCAACCCTGCGCCCAGAGCCCCCACTCTCAGGCACTTTCGACCAAGTCATCCTCGATACTTGCGGTGCTATCGCCCGGCAACAGAGTGTCACGCATGGACTGCCAAGCCTCCTGCAAGCTCTTTAGATACCCATCCGGATCGGGCAGCGCTTCGCGACAGGCGTTAATACCCAGAGTCAACGACCCTCCCCATCGCGATATGCTGTGAGTCAAGGCTGAGCCCGGCAATAACGGCGCCAACGCAAAGCTCTGGAGCATTTCGGCACCTGCAAAATACAGGCTATGGTCACTACCATACACACCATTAATATACGTGTTGTGCGCCAGAGGTGCCCGTACACCCAGACGGACATAACCACTACCCCCAAGTTTCAGTAGAGCCGGCAATAGCAATTCACTCGAATCGTTCAGTAACGCAAGGTCTGCTGCCGGGTCGCGCGCCCGCGCTGCCATATTTTCCTGCTGCAGCCGTCGCAAACGTTCGAGAGGCCGCTCGCAATCGCTGTGCAGGGCGATGCGTACATTACCGGCAGCACCCTTTTTGCTTGGCTTGTGCAACTCACCGCTCAATCGTTGCGGCAGCGACGCTATCAAGCTCTGCACCGGCAGCTCTCCTTTGCGCAATAGGTAATTGCGCAGGCCACCTCCAATTAGCGTTAGCACCACGTCGGCAAGCGTACTCCCAGGCACCTGCCCGCGCATCTGCTCGCAATCATGCAGACTGATCGGCAGGTGGCAAACCACACGAAAGGTGCTGGGAGAACAATTGAACCGGGTAGCCGGCAGAGGTGGTAATTCAGGCATATCCAGCGCCGCCTCGCGCTGGCGCGAATAGCGCGCATAACTGCGCCGCACAATCGAACCACCCGACCACCAGCGACTGGCATGATTACGCAGCGCTGAGGTTAGCAACTGCCCATTGCCCGGACGAATCTCACGGGTACAGACACTGCTACCGCCCGCTACCGGCAAGGTGGCATCGAGCGAGTGCATGCGCATCATCATTTCATTAAGGGTGCCATTGTCGGCTATGGCCCGATGCACTCGCATGATAATGGCAAAACTCCCCTTAGGTATGCCTGAAAGGCTGTCCAGCCCATCAATCACAAAGGCTTGCCATAAGGGCCGGTCGCGATGCATTGGTGTTGCCTGTAAACGGGCAATCTGCAGATAAAACTGATGCCAGTTGCCCGGCTTGGGTAACGCTATCTGCTGTAAATGACAATCCACGTCAAAATCCGGATCTTCAATCCAGTAGGGGTGGTCGAGCCCCGCAGGCACAGACAGTAATCGCCGACGGAAAACGGGAAACCGGGCTATGCCATTCAAAAAGGCCTGCCGAATAACGGGGAAATCGGTTTTGTCACTGGCTCTATAAATGCCTACGGACGACACGACCAGCGGCATAACCGATTGTTCTATAGCAAGAAAACTGCTCTGGATTCCATTGAGCTGTTCCATCCTTGTGCCTCATAGTTTAGCGCGTTGAAACCCGCATCAGACGGGGAAAGGGGGAGTAAAAAGACACTATAGGACACAGAGAGAATCCGGCGCGAAGATAGCGCCAAAAATACCATTATTTACCTTCTTGGTAGCCGAGCTTGCTTTGCCTGCACCCACCAGCCCTGCCGTAATGCAGGGCGTCCGGCTCTAATGATGGCTACTGGGATTCACTGGCCGGTAAACTGAGGTTTGCGCTTTTCCTTAAACGCTTTAGGGCCTTCACGCGCATCGCGGCTCATCATGACGGCACCCGCCTGCTCCATTTCCAGCTGGAAGGCATCAGCCCAAGGCAAGGTGTGAGATTCCAGCACCGTCTTCTTAATGGCTTGCAGGGCCAACGGTGCATTGTCTGCCACGCGCTCAGCCAGCGCCTCCACATGGCTATGCAAAACAGCGGCCGGCACAACGTCTGAGATAAGACCAATCTGGCGCGCTGTATCGGCGGCTATCGGTTCAGCCGTCAACAACAGTTTCATGGCATGCGCATAAGGCAGCTGCCGAGCCAGACGCACCATGCTGCCGGCGCCTGGCACGATGCCTGATTTGGGCTCCGGCAACCCAAATACCGCGTGTTCAGCGGCAACACGGATATCCGTTGCCTGAAGAATCTCGCATCCTCCACCCAGCGCCCGACCATTGATCGCCGCAATGACCGGTTTGAAGAGGGGCTCGCCTTTAAGCATCACCTTATCCATGATCATCGGATCGGCCAGCAGTTTCTCCTCAATCTCGTTTTCCGGCTGACGTGCGCCGGTCCACAAGGGAATTACACCGCCCAGATCGCCACCACAACAGAAATCCTCTTCGCCACTCGCGGTCAATACAGCCACCCGAATGCTGTCGTTGTTGCGCACTTCGTCCCAGGCTTCGGCCAGGCGCACAAAAACCTCTGCATTCATGGTGTTCTTGGCCTGCGGCCTATTCAAGGTTATCCAGGCAATGGGGCCTCGCTGTTCGAATAATACGGCGCTCATGCTACGTCTCTTGCTATCAATGCGTTTTAAATCAGTGAGTGGCTAGCGGCTTCATATCGCCTCGCGTACACGCTCTACCAGTCCGGCCAATGCCTCACCTTGCTCTTCTTGCACAAAATGCCCAGCGCCTGGAATGGTCATATGCCAATCATTGGCGGCGCCAGGAATACGCTCACGAAATACGTCCGACCAAGCGGCGGTGGCCGGATCGCCGTCACTAAATGCAGTCACAAAGGGCTTTTGCCATTGATCCAGCAGCGCCCAGACGGCGCGATTTTCAGCGCAGCCAGGCTGATTTTCCCGAAGGGGAATCAGGCTCGGAAACTCAAGCACAGCCGCTTTGTAGCTGGCATCGGGAAATGGTGCATCGTATGCATCCTTCACCGTCTGGCTCAGCGCTGTGACACAAACGCCGCTGACAATTTCGGACACAGGCAGATCCGTCGCATCGCGGGTCATCGCCACCCAGGCATTAATAATATCGCCCGGCCAGTCCGGCACGCCGGCCGGCGGTGGCTCACAGTTTGGCAGCAGGGTATTGGCGGCAATCACACCGGCGAATCGCTCCGGCATAACGGCCAGCGTGCTCAGACCAATCGGGCCGCCCCAATCCTGACAAACCAGCAAAATATCGCGCAGGTCCAGCGCGCTGACAAAGTCACACATCCAGCTTATAAAACTGGCGTAACTGTAGGCACTGCGATCCGCCAGTTTGTCCGAGCGACCAAAGCCGATATGGTCTGGCGCCACCGCGCGATAACCTGCTTTCGCTATGGCGGCAATCACTTTGCGGTAGGCAAAACTCCAGCTGGGCTCACCATGCAGCATAAGCACTACCGGCGCAGCGCGCGGCCCCTCATCAATATAGGCCATGCGCAGTTCACCCGCGCCGTGAGTCAGCGTGTGGTAATGCGGTGTGAAAGGAAAGTCCGGCAGCGCGCTAAAGCGCTGCTCGGGGGTTCGCAGAATCATTGGCCGTTTGCGCGCCGACCACCCTCAATCCACGGCTGCAGTATTTCCAATGCGGTTTTGTCACAGGGTGGCAGCTCGTCGTCGCAGGTACCCAGCGGCTCTACCCGATCGCCCCATTTCACCACAAAGGCGCCCCAGGTAAGACCGGCCCCGAATGCTGCCGCCAAGACGTGGTCACCTGGCTTAATACGACCCTGCTCCAGCGCCTCACATAGGGCAACTGGCACAGTGGCCGCTGAGGTATTGCCGTATTTTTCGATATTGACCATCACCTTGTCCATCGGCGCGTTCAATCGTTTGGCCAAGGTTTCTATAATGCGGATATTGGCTTGGTGAGGAATCACCAGGTCTATGTCTTCAGGCTTCAAGTTCAGGCGATCGAGGACGTTGTTCATGGCAAACCCCATGCCTCTCACCGCGCGTTTAAAGATCTCCTGGCCTTCAAAATTAATCGCAAAGTGTCCATCTATCGGGCCAAATCGCTCTCGAACTGAGCCAGAGTCACAGGCCATGAGAATATCTCTCGCATCACCATCGCAACCCAATTTATCTGCCAGCAGACCACATTCCTCTTCGCTGGGCTCCACGATGACTGCACCGGCGGCATCGCCGAACAGCACAGATACCTCGCGCATGGTCCAGTCCAGGTAGTAGGGAATGCCGTCTACCCCAATTACCATCACTCGCTCCACGCTGCCAGCACGCACCATCGCGGTGGCAATACTGAGTCCGTAGACAAAGCCGGTGCAGGCGGCATTGAGATCAAACACGGCCGCATTTTTAGCGCCCAGCATATCCTGCACTGCGGAGGCACCATTGGGAATCATATTATCGGGGGCTGCGGTCGCCAGGATGATCATGTCGATATCCGACGCTTCAAGACCGGCAGCTGCAAGTGCCCGCTTACCCGCCAGCGCCGCCAGCTCAGAGTACTTCACATGGGTTATGCGACGCTCTTTAATGCCGGTACGGCTGCTGATCCACTCGTCAGAGGTTTCCATAACGGTGGTGAGGTCTTCATTGGTCAAAACGGCGGGCGGCAGGCATTTTCCCCAGCCCGTGATATTGGCGTATCGCATGGCAATCGGCTTCTGGTGTTATAAATTCAAGGCCGATTATGCAACAGCGTCCACCGCATCGCTATCCCGTTCTCGGTCAACCGCGCACCAAATGAGGTCAAATTGGCACTCGGCACCACCGCATATGTACTTTTACGGGTACCCGCACCACATCCTAAATGGCTAACATCACTTTAAATCATCACTGTGACGTAAGTAATCATGGCAACCAGTAGACGTTGGGGCCGCGGGGCCCGAGTCGACGACCTCGACACCGGACGCAAAAAACTCCTTCAAGCGGCTATTACCTGCTTTGTGAGCAAAGGCATACAGGCAACCACGATTGAAGATATCGCTAACGCCGCAAATGTGACGCGTAGGACCGTATATCGCTATTACGCAGGCAAATCCGAGCTGCTTGAGGCCGTAGTAGAATTGGAGCGCAAGCGCCTGTTCGAACGCATGCACCAAGCCGCTGAGCCTTACCACCAGGACTTTCCGCGAATGCTGGAAGAATGCCTGGCCAGCGCGGCCCAACTGCTGTCACCCAATATGGGCGCACCTGATCTCATCAGCGAACAGAACGCCGCCTCAGCCATTCCACATATGCTGGGCGAGGAATCTCTGGCCGAATGGCACGGTCTGCTCGAAGAGCCCTACGCCAACTACCGGCGTGACCATGGCGATATCGGCTCACTGGAACAGATCATCGACGTGCTGGGACGGCTGGTGTTGAGCTTTCGTTATCTGCCCTGCAGTGCCGACGATATCCGCCGCGCTATGGATGCCTTCCTCACCCTGTCGAGACGCAAACCCTCTTCGCTCCGTCTGGTATAACCGAGTTCAGGGTCACCGTGTGCGCACTGACCCTCCGCCACTGACCCGATCTGGCAGCCCCGGCGCAGGCTTTTGTCATTGCTGACTCCGCGGGGCATCGCTAAGCTTCCCGATTCCTGAAACCGCACAGAATCCGGGAGCAAGGCATGAACTTTGACTTCTCTGAAGATCAAAAATTTATCCAGGAGCAGGCTCGCAACTTTCTGAGCAGCGAGTGCTCTACCGCACGCGTTCGCCAGACGTTGGAAGGCGAGCAGGCATACGATCAGGCGCTCTGGCAACAGATTGTCGAGCTGGGTTGGCCCGCCACCGCCATTTCCGAAGAGCACGGAGGCCTCGGCCTGGGTTACCTCGAGCTTTGCGTGATCGCTGAAGAACTCGGTCGCTCACTGGCGCCAGTACCTTTTATTGCCTCTGTATATCTCGCCACCGAAGCCATCAAACTGGCAGCGGCCCCGCAGCAACAGGCCAGCTGGCTACCGCAGCTCGCCTGCGGTGACTGGGTTGGCTGCCTGGCAGTCAATGAATCGCGCGGCGCGTTGCGCGTAGCTGCTACCACGACCAGCGTTGAGGGAAGCAAACTTAGCGGCCGCAAGACCGCCGTACTGCACGGCGCTATCGCCGACAAGGCAATTGTACTGGCCACAGAAAATGGCACGCCCGGGCTCTATTTGGTTGATTTGAATCAGGCAGCCGTCAGCCGAACACCACTGGAAAGCGTCGACCCCACACTGCCGTTGGCAGAGCTGAATTTCAACCAAGCCGACGCAGAAAAACTCACCGGCGATGCCGACACCGCAAGCTTACTCAGCACGCTGTTTGATCGCGCTGCTGTGCTGCTCTCCTTTGAACAGATTGGCGGCTGTGACGCAGCACTGCAAATGGGCAAAGATTACACCACAGGCCGTTACGCCTTTGGTCGTCAGGTTGCTTCTTTTCAAGCGATCAAGCACAAGTTCGCCGACATGTTTGTGGCCACCGAGCTGGCGCGATCCAATGCCTATTATGGCGCCTGGGCGCTGTCGGCAGACGACCCGGAACTGCCGCTGGCAGCCGCAACGGCACGAGTCAGTGCCATCGATGCCTACTATCAATCCAGCAAGGAAAACATTCAGGCTCACGGCGGCATGGGTTTTACCTGGGAGTTTGACTGCCACCTCTACTATCGCCGGGCCCAGGCTTTATCGCTGATTCTGGGCGGCAACCCCCACTGGAAAGAACTGCTGGTCGAACGCCTGCTGCGCATCAAGGCAGCCTGAGACGAGGAACGCAACGATGGATTTTAAAGATACTCCCGAACAAGCAGAATTTCGCAAAGAAGTTCAGGCCTGGCTAAAAGCCAATGCCACCCCCAAGAGCAAAGACAGTGGCCGAGGCAGCCAGGAAGCCGCCTACGATAAAGCCAAAGCCTGGTATAAAAAGGTGTTTGACGCGGGTTACGCCTGCCCGACCTGGCCAAAAGAATACGGCGGCGCCGGTCTTACCCAGATCCACAAAGTAATCTGGTCGCAAGAAGTTGCCAAATACGACGAACCCGACGGCTATTTTGTCATCGGCCAGGGCAATTGCGGCCCTGCGCTTATGCATTTTGCGGCTGAAGAACAAAAGAAAGCCCTGCTACCACGCATGGCCTCTGCGGAAGACGTCTGGTGCCAGTTGTTTTCAGAGCCCAGTGCCGGCTCCGACGTTGCCGGTCTACGCACCAAGGCTGAACAGCAGGGTGACAAATGGATCGTCAACGGCCAGAAAATTTGGACCTCGGGCGCCCAACATTCGGACTACGGTGTGATTCTCTGCCGAACCGATCCCGACGTGTCGAAATACCGTGGCATGACCATGTTTTATATCGACATGAAGCAAGCCGGTGTTGATGTGCAGCCCATCAAGCAGATGGATGGCGGCTCACATTTTAACGAGGTGTTTTTCAACAACGCAGAAATTCCTGACAGCCAGCGCCTGGGTGAAATCGGCGGCGGCTGGGGCGCAGCTCTGCTGGTACTGATGAATGAGCGGCTCGCCATTTCTGGCGTGCAACCCGATGGCTTTCCCGAGTTCTTCGAACTCGTACAAACCCTGGAAATCGATGGCGAGCCAGTGGTTAACAACCCCGTTGTGCGCGACCGACTCGCCACCTGGTATACCCAACATGCGGGCATCAAGGCATCAACCAATCGCATGCTGACCGCCGTCGCCAAGGGCGGCATGCCCGGCGCTGAGGCAGCCCTGGGCAAACTGGTGGGCGCAGTAATGAATCAGGACATTGCCAATTTCGCCCTGCAATTGATGGCTGATACCGGCGCCATCTGCGACGAGGCTATGGCTCCGCAAAAAGCGCACTTTCAGAAGTCAGTCCTATTCGCCCCGGGCATTCGCCTTGCCGGCGGCACCGACGAAGTCATGCGCAACATCATTGCCGAGCAAGTGCTTGGGTTACCGCAGGAACCCCGTGCCGACAAGGGTATGGCCTTTAAAGACATTCCCTCCGGCAATCAGCACTGACATCAGTAAGCGGTTCAGGGTAGTAGTGGTTTTTCCTTACTACCCTGAACAAACAAACCCTTTAGCATGACAGAAAACTAGACTGATCCACATGGAGAGTCGGAATCGTGTCCATGCTGAAAACCAAAGCCTCGTCAAACCGCTCCGCAAAGCCAGCTGTACGAAAGCCAGACAATACCGCCTTTGAAATGCCGCCCGGTTACCGCGATCACACCCTGCGACGCTTGCGTGAAAGCTACACTGGCGATTGGTGGCTCAACGTCGACTATGTGATCCGCCATTAACCACCAAAGGCTCCGCAAGCGCTACCTGACCTTCGGCAATTCCCTACGCCACCTCGCGACATACCGTATAGGCGACACTGCCCCGCTTTATTAATCTGGTTACAACAAATGACGCGGCACCAACGCCGCAACAAAAACCAGAAACCACCGGGGTCAACCATGAAAAGCGCGGTAAGCAAAGATTCAACGAGCCAGTCCATTCCTCAGGCGACAACCGACCGTCACCACTTCGCGATGCCAGACGCTTATCAATCAGGCGACAGAAAAATGCTCCGAGCATTCTTCTCCGGCGACTGGTGGCTCAACGTAGATTACGTAGAGCATGAAAGCCAAATTCGACACAACGCAATAGCCGCTTAATTCAGACACATACCACCGGGGGGTTGGTTACCATGAATATTGCAGATTTTTTCAATCAACAAATACTTTCACACCTTCATGACAGCCGCGAATTTCTTTTTCAGCTGCTGCGCGATCTCGGGGGGCAATGTGGCGCTGCTTTAGCCGCCGCCTGGTACCCAGTACAAGATCGCCTGTCCATGCGCTACCACCGCATCGAAAAAGCCTGTCGAGCCGCCGATTTCAACGGCCAACGAGAGAGCAGCCTACCCACCATACTGACGGCTAGCTACCACTGCCCGAACGATCTTGTGATGCAAGAAAACCTCGAAGCACTGGAACTGATTCAGGGACGCTAACAAGACTCTCGTGCGCCAACCGTTCAGCAGTGGTAAAATCCGCCGTCTTCACCTTGGTAATTGGAGTGCAAGGCCATGATCAATTGGCAGGACGTGGATACCGTAATGCTGGATATGGACGGCACTCTGCTGGATCTCCACTTCGACAACTATTTCTGGACCCAACACCTGCCCCTGCGTTACAGCGAAATACATGGCGGCTCACTGGAAGCCGTTCGCGACAACCTGATGGCTCAGATCATGGCCAAGCAGGGCACGCTGAACTGGTATTGCATCGACTACTGGTCCGAAGAACTGAAACTAGACATTCCCGCCCTCAAGCGCGAAGTAGAACACTTGATCGCGATACGACCGTATGTAGAAGAGTTTCTGCAGTGGCTGAGTGACTCCCAGCGCGAAGTGTGGCTCGTCACCAACGCCCATCAACATAGCCTGGACATCAAGATGGCGCGGACCGGTCTCGACCAATGGGTCGACAAGATCGTGATCTCTCACCATTTTCAGGCCGCCAAAGAAGACCCCCAATTCTGGTTAAAGTTGAGCGAAGAATCGCCTTTCAATGAAAAGCGTACCCTGCTGGTTGACGATAACGTTCACGTGCTGCAGGCCGCCGCCGATTTTGGCATTGGGCACCTGCTCACCCTGCGTCAGCCGGACAGTAAACAAGCCCTGCGCGACAACCTCGCGTTTCCCGCCATCCACCACTTCGACGAGCTGCTTCCCACCGCATGAGCGACAGTCAGAAAGTTCGGCTGGACAAGTGGCTGTGGGCGGCGCGCTTTTTCAAAACCCGCAGCCTGGCCAAACAGGCCATCGAGGGCGGCAAAGTGCACTACAACGGTGCCCGCTGCAAAGTCAGCAAAGAGGTCGAAGTGGGCGCCAAACTCACCCTACGCCAGGGCTGGGACAACAAAACCGTGGTCATTGAGGCCATTTCGGAACAGCGTCGTGGCGCCCCAGAAGCACAGCAGCTCTACCGCGAAACCGAAGACAGCATCAAACAGCGAGAGTTGCGCGCCGCCGAACGCAAGGCGCATGGCCCCGGTGCCGATCTACTCAGCCGGGAACGTCCCACCAAGAAACAACGACGCCAGATTCACCGCTTCAAACAGCAA
>NZ_JBVBUV010000098.1:0-10385 GCF_057445395.1 Litorivivens sp. | reverse complement strand
CATTTTCACCTCGGACAACGGGAGTGAACCCAGCGGCCCGGATGCGCTGAACACGGCCAGAGCGCGCTTCCAACTCGCGCGACAGGACTATACAGCCGACTACGACACCCTTGGCCTCAAGGGCAGCTTTGTGAATATTGGGCCAGGCTTTGCCAGCGCGAGTGCTTCGCCGCTGGCTTACTACAAATTTTACGTGGGCGAGGGTGGGCTGCGCGTACCGCTTATCATCGCGGGTAAGCCGCTGGCGGTTCAACCTGACATCAATCGTGCTTTTGCCTACGTTAAGGATATAACCCCGACAATTTTATCTCTGGCGGGTGTCGATCAGCCGAGAGGACGCTATGCCGGCAAACCCGTTGAGCCAATTACCGGTAAAGACCTTACCCCTTTGCTTAAAGGGGAGACAGCAAATGTCTACGGTGAAGACGAGGCCGTTGGCTACGAACTGGCTGGGCAGGGCGTGCTCTTTCTAGGTAACTATAAGCTGGTTATGACGCGCGGCCCGGTGGGCGACGATACGTGGCGGCTTTTTGATATAGCTAACGACCCCGGTGAGACCCAAGACTTGAGTTCTCAGCAAGCACAGCGTTTCCAGCATATGCTGAATCTTTATCAGCGCTACAAACGTGAGAACGGGGTATTGGACCCGCCACAGGGTTATAACCATATCCGTCAGGTCGCTTTAAACACTGTTTACGACCGCTTTCGCGGCGAAGCCTTGGTGCTACTCATGCTTATTGTATTGCTGGCGGGTTTTCGAGCCTACGCTAAAAAGCAGACCTGAGATTCCACCGGATTAAGTTACCCCCACTGTTGTGATCGCAGTTGGGTAAAGAATGGAAAATAGATATGAAAAAATGGGTATTAAGGATGACAGCAACGTTAGCTGCGCTATTCACTTTCGGTTTTTGGCTGGCGTTCTTCTCGGAAAGACCCGAGTTGATGACTGATCCAGCGGTATTGGCGGGTGATGGCAGCACGATTAATTACTGCGAATTACCTGAGCTGGATGGCAGCGGAAAACGAGCCATCGATATACCAAAGGGCAATACGCCCGGTTGTGCCTACGACCATTTCCCCTTGCCTATTCTGGCCGAATGTACCGAGCCATTGCCTGAAGAAGCAGCGGATATTCGTGGTCTCTGGATTGGCGTTAAGGGTGGGCACGTCGGACATGTAGAGCGGGTTGAACAATGCGGATCACGGGTTGTAATTACTGCTTCAGGCATCATTCACGACGGCGGTCCCAATCTCAATGAGGACACGATTGGCTTAAACTCCAACGATACAGAAGGTGCGGTGCTCTTTACCTTAGGTGACAAGGAATACTGTGCTAGAACCTCGGCCAGTATGACGTGGAGAAACAAAGTTCTTGAATTCAATGTATTCGGTTGGGGGCCAGTGGTCGTGAAGCGCTACCTCACGGAAGGGCCCAACGGCGACCAGTTGGTGTGGGAATACGCGGATGGTTCCACCACACACATGGACAGGCTATGCACTTTACCTGAAGACCAAAAAGTTCCTGAAAAGCGTGGGCCGCGTTGGAAGATCTTTTAACTCAGATGCTGCAAGCCTAAATGGATAGGACAGGCCGGGCGCATACTCAATGAAAAAATTAGATTGTAAGGGGAATAAAATATGTTGCAGTTAACCGGTCTGGACGCATCTTTTCTCTATCTCATGAATATCCAGCCTGGCAAACCAGCGCAGAATGCCTACATTGAACGATTCAATCGAACGGTTCGCCATGAATGGCTTGATTTACATCTGTTTGAGTCGGTCGCTCATGCCCAGCAACTCGCGACTGAATGGTTATGGATTTACAATAATGAACGGCCCAATACGGCCACCGGAGAAATACCCCCAAGGCAGCTTCTAAAAGCAGCGTAAAAGTTTCTACGAACAACTGCCGTTTAAAATGGGGGGATTACACTTCTGTTTGAGGTTGCCGCTCAAAATGCAAAGTGTCGTCGTCAATTTTCCCAATGCTGAGTGCGATGCGATCAAGAAGGTAGTTTTGATATAGGCGCCAGGGACGTTTGTTGCCTTGCTTGGGCAGAACGTTATTGGCGCGCAAAACATACCCGGATTGCAGATCAATCAATGGAACTTGCTCGATACCCTCGTCCGGTAGCCGGGCGGTGCACTCGGCGAACTGATTGCGTTCCATATGGTTCAGCAGTCGGCAGACGTATTTTGCGACAAGTTCGGTTTTCAATGTCCAGGACGCATTGGTATATCCGGTGGCGAAAGCGAAGTTGGGCACATCATTGAGTAATGTACCTTTGTACATGTACTTTTCCGTCCAGTCGATGGGTTTGTTGTCGACGCTGACCGATGCGCCGCCCAGTACTTCCACGGTCAGGCCGGTGGCGGTGATCACAATGTCGCTGTCGATACGTTCACCGGATTCAAGACGAATGCCTGTTTCATCGAAGGCTTCGATATGATCCGTCACCATTGTGATATCACCATTGCGTATTGCCTTGAACAGGTCGCCATTCGGAACCAGACATACACGCTGATCCCAGGGCTCATAACCGGGCGTAAAGTGTTTCATGTCTGCGGCACCGCGCAGTTGCTGTTTCACACTCTTCAGCAGTAAGCGTTTTACGATTTCAGGCTTGCGTTTTGATAGTTGATAAAAAACCATAAACATGACGATATTGCGCCAGCGTACAAGGGCATGGGCCAATCGATCGGGTAGAAACCTGAACAGGCGGGAGCCGCTATCGGGCATTGACATAATCCAGGTCGGCGAGCGCTGTAGTAGCGTAATCTTTGCGCCGCTCTTGGCAAGCGTGGGTGCAAGCGTGACCGCGGTTGCACCGGAGCCGATGATAGTGACGCGCTTCCCAGCGCAGTCCAGTGATTCCGGCCAATTCTGCGGGTGCACCACGGTGCCGCGATAGCGTTCGACGCCGGGAAAGTCAGGCGTGTAACCTTTGCTATAGCGGTAATAACCCGTGCAGCAAAACAAGAAATCGCAACTCACTTCTTCGCGCTGTGCATTATGGGTTGATTCCAGCGTCAGCCTCCAGCGGCTGGATTCACTGTCCCAGTCGGCGCTGATCAACCGTGTGCCGAAGCTGATCTTTGACTGCAGACCATTTTTGTCCACAGTTTCCTGCATGTACTTGAGTATGGTGTCTGCCGGGGCGATGGCTTTTTCTGCCGTCCACGGTTTGAAGTTATAACCAAAGGTGTACATGTCGGAATCGGAGCGAATGCCGGGGTACTTGAACAGGTCCCAGGTGCCACCAATATTGTCGCGGGCTTCGATCACGCGAAAGCTGCGATCGGGGCAGCGTTGCTGCATATGGTAGGCGGCACAAATGCCGGATAGGCCCGCGCCAATAATGACTACGGAAACATCTGCCATCGTGTTGCCTGAAGGGTTGTTCATTGTAAAACTCCTGATTGAGTCAACTAGTTTGACCAGTAGATGGCTTCATCATCCCCGGTAAACGGCGCGCTCAGGTCCTTGTCGATACGTACTGGCGACGAGCTTTTCGCGGGCCAGCTGGGCGGTTTCTGTTCTGCGTTGTGGGCCGCCAAAGCGGCTTTCAGCTCAGTAACTTTGTCGGGGTATTGCTCCGACAGGTCGTGCTTTTCTGTGGGGTCGACGGCAAGGTTGTATAACCAGTGTCGGTAGAGCGCCGGATGCCCCGGAGGTGCGCTCACATTCAGCTTCCAATTGCCCACTATCGCAGTCTGGGAGGCGCCGCTGCGCCAGAAAAGTTTGTCGTGCGGTTTGCCGGGCTTCTCGCCCTGAACGTAAGGCAACAAATTAACACCGTCGATTTTGCGATCGCTTGGCAGCTTGGCGCCCGCCGCTTCGACAATCGTTGAAAACAGATCAAAGTGATGTACAGGATTGTTGAATGTTGTGCCCCCGGCAATCTTTGCCGGCCACTTGATCATAAAGGGCACATGAATGCCGCCTTCGAAGAATGTCAGCTTCCATCCACGATAAGGTTTATTGATTTCCGGTAAGCCAATGTAGGGTGCGCCGCCGTTGTCCGAGCTGAAAATCACGATGGTATTGTCACTCAACCCGTGATCATTCAGCGACTGGAGCACGCGTGTCACGCTGCGCTCAAGGCTTGCGATCATCGCGGCGTAGACTCGTTCACGATGGAGTTCGATATGATCGAGCTTGTCGTAGTCTTCGCGCAGGGCTTGTAGCGGGGTATGTACCGCCCAATGGGCCAGATACAGAAAGAAGGGCCGATCTTTATTCGCCTCGATAACTTTCAACGCTTCGTCGGTATAGTAGTCGGTCATATAGTCACTGGGCCTGAACGAGGTTTTGCCGCCGTTTACTGACGACGTGGCGTCAGAAATGCTCCACAAAAAGTGATCGATACCGTCGAAGGGGATTTTTGCGTTGACCACATCGGGGTGATCCTCAGGCAGATAAAGCGTGTTGATGAGCAACAGGCTTTCGTCAAACCCTTGATCCAGCGGCCCCATGCCGTTGGCAAGCCCGACATGCCACTTGCCGATATGCACATTGTGATACCCCTGATCTGCCAGTGCCTCGGCAATAGTGACTTCCCCGGCGGGCATGCCCATCGTTTCGTAGGTGAGCTCGCTCTCGCCCTCGTGTTTGATCCCTTTCGGTCTATCGGGAAACTGCTTCTCGTTACCCAATGCCGTGAGTTTCATAAATCCCGGTGGTGTGGGCGTGAATTCGAAACCAAAGCGGGTTGGATAGCGCCCGGATAGAATCGCGGCTCTCGACGGGGCGCAGGTGGCATTGGCAGCATAACCATTGGTGAAATTGACCCCATCCTGTGCGATGGAATCAATGCTCGGTGTCGGTACCGTGCCACCGGCAATGCCACCGTTCAGCGTGATGTCATTCCAGCCCAAATCGTCGGCCAGTATCAGCACGACATTGGGTGGTCGTTGGTCTTTTGGCCGTTGCAGCGGATCTTTACCTGACGCCCATTGAATATCGGGTTGCGGCACGATTTCGGGTTGGAAAAGCGGCACCATGGTTTGTGCCATCTTCAGCATCAGCGGATAGCGAAAATAATAGGCGGTGATGCCGATCACCATGAGGATCAGCGCAGTAACGCCAAGTCTTTTGATTATTCTCAATTAGATAGCAGCTCCGATTTCGTTTTAGATCAACCGTTGGGTCTTCGGTGAAATTGGTGCGCTGATCATTGCCACCAATTGATCGAGTAGGTTTTCCACAAACAGGTCCGCGTCCTTGCCATGAAATGCCTTATCGCTCTGGGCTCTGCGCGTTAGGGCCAGGATCCCCATCGCGTTCGCGTTTTCCAGACGCATCAGCAATAACGACAAATCCATAGCGGGTAGCTGGTCAACAATAATCTGGAATATTTGTTCCAGGCTGGAAGTGATCGGTTCGACAATAAGCAGCGAATTGCCGTGGATCATGGAGTACTGGCCAAATTTCGCCAGAAATCGGCGAAAACTCTCATCTTCCCGGCACAGTGAGAAGTAAGTGGATAGAAGCACGTCACAGGCACCGCGTAGGGAAATCGTCCCCCCGAGCGCGTTCAGTGTGGCCAGTATTTCTTGCCGGCGTGCTTCCACCTGTTCTCCGCGTCGCTCTTGAAGGGCCGTGAGCAATCCGTCGCGACCGTCAAAATGGTATTTCAATGCGGACAGGTTGCGTTGCCCGGCCTCGCGCAGAATGGCGCGATCCGATACGGCGTCGATCCCATGTTCCAGAAACAGGGCTTCCGCAGTATCCATGATGTGCAGGCGAGTCGTTTCGGAGGTTTCGTAGCTCTGCCGCGCTGTCGCTTTTTTACTCATTGTGTTGCTTCTCCCCACACTTCCAGATGATTGCGGCGTTCGACCGGGCGCCTGGTCCGTAGCGTCAATACCGACGCCAGCCCGGTTTGGGCGTAGACGCTCTCGATATCTCGACGGGCATCGTCGCTTGATTCATCAAAATGTTGTTGTAAAAACTGCAGCAAATAAAAACGGTAGGGCATGACGAGCGTTGATAGCCGGGTTCCGCGCCAGTCAAATTCCGCCATGCCTATAAACCGCTGCGCAGGATCATCCAATCCGTTACTCCCGGTTTTCAAATCGGGTTGATCATCCAGCCATTGGTTGGCAAAAGCGACATGCGCAGTTAACTCGGGCAAATATTCTTCGGCGATGAACCGCAGCAGCGCGATCAGTGTGTCGGGCAGGTGTTTGTCATCAATCGATTCGATGGCCGAGTATTCGCAAAAGTTTTCCTCGGCGGTATTCATCCGTTCTACCCAACGCGCTACGCGTGGTGCCTGTCGACGCTTCACCACCGTGCCATCGGGGCAAATCACCACCGGCATGATGGTACGGCCAATCTGAGGCAGTGTCTGGTGCTGGTAGGCATCGGCCCAAATCCCCTGTTCTTCAAAAGGGATGGCCTGCTTGCGCAGGTAGCTGCGTGCCTTCCCCGTATAAAGGGAGCTTGGAATACCGAAGAGTTGGAATGGCTTGGTCATGGACGGTGAATTTTGATGTAGGGGTATTGACTTATGTTCGAGATGTGCACAATATAATTCAATGAATTAATTAATGCAATGAATTATTTCGACTATGACAAGCAAGTTTATCTGGGGTACCGGCCTCGCCATCTGGTTGCTGTTTACATTTTGGTACACCAATACCGGTGGGCCGTTGACCGCTGCGGAGGTTGAGCACTACCTGCAGCTGATGGCGGAAACTGATGGCGTAGAAGCCGATGTCGAGCAGATCCGGGGTTTCCTCGAAGGCGACAAAGGCGGGCAGTTCATCATGGTCAATATTGTCGATCTCAATGAAAACCCGCCGACCATTGGTGGTGTAGAGCCTGGTGCAAGCGCCGATGATCTGATGGCGCGCTATATGGAATTCATGTTTCCAGCAATGCTCCGTCGCGCATGCCATCCTGCATTCTACGGGCCTGCCATCGGGCCAGTAGTGGACTTGGTGGGCTTGCCCGGCGCCCATGAATGGGATCAGGCGGTATTGATGCGATACCGCAGTGTGCGCGACATGCTGGAAATCGTGACCAATCCGGAGTTTGCCGGTCGGCATGATTACAAAATCGCGGCGCTGGACAAGACCGTGGCATTTCCCGTGTCCCCATTGCTGTACTACTCGGATTTGCGCTTTGTGCTCGGGCTGTTGCTACTCACCCTGTGTGCATTGATCAATCTGCTGATATCCGGAAAACGCAATAACCCCAAAAATTTGTCAGGAATAAATATATGAACCGACGAATACAAAAGCGCTTTTTCAAAATCACAATGCTGTGCTTTACACCGTTTATGGTGGTTAACGCCATTGCCCAGGAAAAACGCCGTGTTTTGGAAGAGGTGATCGTTACCGCGCAGAAGCAGGAACAGAGCCTGATCGACGTGCCCGCGTCGGTCTCGGTCATTGATGGCAAGGCGATGGCGGAGAACGCGGCGCTGGATGCTCAAGACATGGTGGCTTACACACCAAACGTCAAGTATGTCGACTCCAATTCGGTGCCCACATTTACCATTCGAGGGTTTGGTACGCCAGCCCAGGGACGGCATATTGAGCCCTCGGCAGCACTCGTTATTGACGGCGTTTCCTATGGGCGCACTACGTTTACCGCAGATGGTGTTTACGATGTAGAGCGCGTAGAGGTATTGCGCGGGCCGCAGGGACCGCTGTTTGGAAAAAATACCGTGGCGGGTGTGCTTAATTTTACGACTAAACCCGCAGATGCCGAGTGGGGTGGCTATATCAATGTCGCTGCGGGAAGCCTGAACGAAAAGCGTGTCGACGCTGCGCTGTCTTTTCCGATTATTCCCGAAAGGTTGGGTGCAAGGATTGCAATCCGCGATCGGTACCGTGAGTCGAACATCTACAACACAACCACTGATGAGGAGGGTACGCTATTCGACCAGTTCGCCGGCAGATTCAAGCTACTTTGGGACGTGAGCGACGACGTGGTTTTGGGGCTGGATTATTTTGAAGCTGAGGCAGAGACCGTTAGCACGCCGTATCAGATTGTGGGAGCGACCGATCGTGCCATCGAAGAATGGCGCAAGCACGATCCGAGAGTTGATCGAGAAGCGGATGGCAATCAGTCTATTCAGGGCGGTTCGTCAAATCGTGAATCTGAGTCTCTGACGTTTCGGTATCTTCACGCACTGGGTGAACTGGCATTTTTTGATGACTTCAATGCAGAAATAACCGCGAATCGTTCCAAAATCACTTCACCCGCTGAGCTCGATACCGACTTTAGCCCAATATTCTTTTCGACGTTGACCACGCTCCCAACAGATCGCTACGAACAGACGTCGGTAGAGATTCGCTTTGATGGGCGCACCGGCGCACCCTTTGGATGGGGCACCGGCCTGGATTTGATGTTTGGTGTGTTGCACTACCAGTTCGAGAACGGCTCTACCCAACGCTCGGTGCTGCAGCTGGATCAACTGGACGATTTGCTCCGTGCCGGGAGTGCCGGATTGCCACGTGGCTCGGAAGACGCTGCAGCCCGTGCACTGCTGGCTGCCGAAGGTTCTGTGGAGGGTCAGGGTGACACCCTGTTTATTGAAGGTGCGGTGCAGGTCGATTCGAAGGCGAATTCGGTGTTCCTGCAGGGAGACTGGCACTTCACCGACACGCTAAACGCAACTCTCGGATTGCGGTACACGAGCGAGCGGAAGCAGGCCTCTACCTATTCGCTGAATGACAGCGTTGTGATCGCCAATGCGGTTGCGGGGGCGGAAAATTTTACCGAGACCTATGACAAAACGGAAAACGATCTGTCGCCAAAGCTGGCGATTTCCTGGGAGCCAGTTGAAGATTTTCGACTGTTTGCCAGCGTCGCCCAGGCTTTCAAAAGCGGTGGCATGAGTGGGCCGGTCGTCGCCCCTGTGGATTTGACCTATCGCCCGGAAGAGGCTTTTTCGAAAGAAATCGGTATCAAGAGCTACTTATTTGATCGGTCTTTGCAACTGAACCTGACCGTATACGAGACACAGTATACCGACTTGCAAATATTCGCCTATAACGGATCGCAATTAACCACCTTGAACGCGGACGATGCAACGGGCCGTGGCGTCGAATTGGATTTTACCTGGTTGCCACCACTACCAATCCTTTCCGTATCCGGAAGTATCGGCTACACCGAGGCAACCTACGATTCCTTTCCCTGCGCCCCTGGCATCGCCGGTGCTGACGTCGCCGACAATCCGCCGGGCTGCGGCACACAGCGAATGAATCCCGGCGGCCTCCTGCCAATGGATCCCGGCGGCCTCCTGCCGGTGCGCGGCGACGTTCGTCAGGATCTGACCGGTGCGCAGGTGCAGTATGCACCGGTCTGGACTGCCAGCCTGACCCCAACAGTACGACTGCCAATCGGTGAGCATTGGGGCCTGTTGCTGGGGCTGGATATCCAGTACGAGGATGAATTTTTTCAGAACATTGACAACGATCCCCAGTCCTTGCAGGACGCCAGAACGACGGTGAATTTCCGGGTGGGTTTGGCACAACGCAATGGCAACTGGCGTTTTATCCTGAATGCGAAAAACCTGACCCGCGAATCTCACAGCGTCGTTTTTAATGACCTGCCCAGTAATCCGGGTAATTACGCCGCTGCGGTGCTGACTGACGAGCCGCTGGTGTCGTTGGATATTCGCTATAGCTTCGGTGCAGATGCGGCATCGATTGGAGGCGACTAGTCATGATAAGCCCCGTGCTGATTTGGGGAGGCGCCCTTGCTGTGTATGCGGTTTTTTATATTTGGTACCACGGTTTTGATGGGCGGTTGCGCCAGGATGAGATTGACGAGTTCTTTGCGCGGGTTGATGTCGATCAGCTAGGTGTGGAGGAGCAAGAAAAGTTCGAGGGTTTGCGGCGATTTTGCGAAGCCGACGATGGCCGGGATTTCGTGATGGTCAATCTGATCGCCTACAACCCGCCGGTGCGTGAGTCGGTAAAAACCTTGAACATCTATCAGAAGGCGTTTCTCGGTGCGTTGTTACGCAGTGGCGGCCACCCACTGGCTGTGGCCCGTGGCGCGGGAAAGAACGTGGAACTGTGGGGTGTGGAAAACGGTGACGATTGGCATTTGGCGGCGCTGATCCGCTATCGCTCGCGACGCAGCATGTTGAATGCCCTATCTGGCGATGCTTTTACCGACACTCATCACCACAAAGTGAATGCTTTGCTAAAAACTATTGCCTTTCCCGCTAGTCCCTATTTTGTCGTGGGTGGCGGTCCTAAATTTCTAGTGCCGCTGTTGTTGGCATTTATCGCAATGACCTGTCAGTACCTGATCGCCTGATGCAATTCCTGCGCACTCCCGATAGTCGTTTCGAGGATCTCGCCGACTACCCGTTTGCACCACACTATTTGGCGGTGGATGACAGCTACAAGGCGGG
>NZ_JBVBUV010000097.1:0-10853 GCF_057445395.1 Litorivivens sp. | reverse complement strand
TGGCTGGAACCGTCAAGCAAACCTCCTTGGGTAACAGAGTGTGCCGCATTCTACCGTGACAACAGGCCAGAATACGAACGGATAAAGTGGGCGCGCGCAAAAAAGCGAGATGAGGGCCCCATCTCGCTTTCGGTATACCGTCATCGGCTCACCGGCATCACCGGCCACAGGATTCTGGCGCGCGATTTTACGCGAAGTGCCCTGAAGCTGTCCACCGCAGATTCCCGCAAAACGCTCTATTTATCTATAGAATAGCCGGCATTCAGATTGATTTTGTCCCGTTTTACCAAGCTTGGCGTATGACGGCAGGGCCGCGGCGCCAACAGGCAGCTGCGCCTCATCAGGCGACGCCCAGCGCCTCGCCCCCTTCCGCCATCGAGCGGATAAGCGCCTGCTCCAACCGCGAAGGGATATCCTCACTCGTTCCGTCATCGGTATCCGTCGCCGCCAAGCCGCCAGCAACCAGCACTTCGTTTTGACGAACCGGAGAATCAAATTCCATCAGCGCGATCAGCTTATGAATATCTTCAACCACCCGCCCGGCACTGCGGCCAGAAGTTTCAGGCAACATCAGCACGATAGAATCGTCGCTGTAGCGGGCCACCAGATCGGTAGTGCGCACCGTATCAGCGATCACATTACCTATTTTCGCCATGACTCCGTTAGCAACTTCCTTGCCGTGCCGACGAACCAAGGTACTCCAGCCGGTCACCCGATAGAGGGCTACCGACAAGGCCTTGCCATTGCGCTGGATTCGTTTGAGCTCGCTTGCCAGAGCCTGCTCAAAAAATCGGTGATTGAGCAGACCGGTTGCCTGATCAGACACTTCAACTGTTTCCAGCCTGCTCTGGATAGAGCCCAACTCGGCGCGAGATGCCTGTAATTCGTCGTTTACTTCACCCAAACGATTATTGGCCACCATGAGCGAGCGCCTGGCTTGTTGGGCCTCATCGATGGCTGAAGACACCTCCAACCGCTGCCGCGCAGACAGGGCCACCAGCGCCCGCGCCAGCTGGCCAATCCCGTCTCTTCGACTCAAGTAGGGAATCGGACGCTCCGGTTTTCCTCGATTGATTCGGGAAACGGACTCGGCAAGGGTCAGTAGTGGCTCATTAACACGTCGCGTAAGCACCATCCCGCTTACCCAGACGGCCAGCAATACAGCAACAAGGGCAAACCCAAACCATGGCAGCATTACGGCATCAGCGGTCAGCGTCATCACGCCTGCGTTGCCGGCGAAAAACAGCACCACACCCAGTGCCAACCCGGTCACACCGAGCAATGCACCTATGATTAATGGTCGTATATCCATTGCAGTTTCCTTTAAACGGCATTTTCTACAACCTAATCTACCGACGCTGGTCGCCGCTGAACATACGTAATTGACACAGCCTCTATAGGCGTGAAAGCCCCGAAATCAAAGGCCTCGCAGGGGATCGAAATAACCCGCTGGTTCTGAAACCGTCTTGCCGCTGGCACTATCTATTAATATGTGTGCAGTTTTGGCCCGGGCAATAGCACGCCCACTTTCACGTTCGCTCACCTGATAAACCACATCGTAACCACAGCGGTGAAAACCAGTGACACCCACATCAACCACCATTACTTCGCCATAACGGCCTTCCGAATGGTAAGTCATCGCCAGATCTGCATTAACCATCATCAGCCCAAGCGACGCATCGTTTTCGCTGAAACCGCGCTGCAAGGTGAAGCGTAAGCGCGCTTCATTCAGCAAGCTGACAACGGCATCATTACCCAGGTGGTTACCGCGATTCACATGACCAATCAGGACAGGTATCTCAGTTCGAAAGGGCAGAGTTTCAGGCAGTTCAATGACAACGCGTGACATGGGGCTCGGATTCGGTCGCTTCAAGAGGGGGAACATCATAGGGAGTGCCGGGGGTCGGCGCAATGAACTCACCAACCGGGATAACGCCGGCCGCAGACAGTACCTGCAGCCGCTCTACCGCCTGAAAACGCCGCTCTGGCGACAGTTTGAATGCCCCCCAGTGAACACCTAGACTGAAATGTGACTGCAGCTCACTATGCGCCACAACTGCCTCGTCAGGCCCCATGTGCTGGTAGGCCATAAACCAACGGGGTAAATAAGCACCGATTGGCAGCATAGCTGCGCGCATTTGCCCATAGCGTTTATGGGTTTCGCGGTAATGCTCGCCGTAGCCACTATCACCACCGAAATACACTGGCCCTCCGGTGGTTTCCAGCACAAAACCCGACCAGAGGCTCAGGTTTTGATCTGACGGCAGCACCCTTCGGTTCGACCAGTGCTTCACCTCAACTGCGCTAAGTCGACAACCATTAGCAAGCTCAACGTCTTGCCACCAATCCAGCTCAATCACGTTGTCGATGCCCAAAGGTGTCAGCAGAGTTCGGTTCCCCAGCGGCACGACAAACAGCGGATCGTGCACCTTTTGCAAACGCCGCAGGCTTGGGAAATCCATATGGTCAAAATGACTGTGACTGATCATCACCACGTCAATTGACGGCAACTCATCGAAGGCGATCCCCGGCGGATGATGCCGCTGGGGGCCAGCAAAACTTACCGGACTGGCGCGTTCAGACCAGATAGGGTCAGTTAACAGGTTCAGTCCATCCGCCTGTAATAGTAACGTCGAGTGATTGACCCAGGTAATTCTGAGCTCGCCTCGTGCCATTCTGGGAGCTGGTCGTGGGGATGGCGGCAAGGTGTCGTCCCGCGACCATACTATACGCTCACGCCGGAGCATGTAGGACAACAGATCACTGAAACCGTGAGGAAAGGGATCCGCGTTGTGAAATCGCTTGCCATCAAAATGATCGCTAACCGGCCCCTGATAGCGCGCTGGAGAGCACCCTGCAAACACTACAGATACAACCGCCAGCGCCATACCGGCGAGCAACGACCGGACAACCAAGTTCACCCCCTACGTCGAACCCACCCATCATCACTGCTGTGATCAATAAACTTGCGTCGCCAGCGTAGCCGTAGGTGCGTATTCGTACCCGAACAGTATTGAGAACAACAGAAATGCTAGCGCCAACTCAGGCGCAAAAGAGCAAAGCGCCAACGATAAATCGTTTGGTCTGGCAGCCGGAGAGTTAAGCGCTGTCTCAGCCACCTGACCGAGAGAGACGCCCTAGTTAAATCCGAGAACATCGCGCATGTCATAACGACCTGCGCCTTGTTCATCCAGCCATTTCGCCGCACGAACCGCGCCGCGAGCAAACGACATACGTGAACTTGCCTTGTGGGTAATTTCGACTCGCTCACCTTCAGCGAAAAAACTGACCGTATGGTCACCCACCACATCGCCGCCGCGCACAGTTGCGAAACCAATCGTTTCTCTCTCGCGCGCACCCGTCTGGCCTTCACGCCCGTAGACCGCGACCTTTTGCAGATCACGCCCCAGCTTGTCGGCAACAACCTGCCCCATGCTCAATGCAGTACCGGACGGCGCATCAATTTTGTGGCGATGGTGGGCTTCAACAATCTCGATATCCACATCATCACCAAGCACACCGGCGGCCATTTCCAGCAACTTAAAGCAAAGGTTCACACCCGTACTGAAATTGGATGCCTGACATACGGCGATGCTCCCTACCGCTGCGTCCAGCTCTGTTTTTTGCTGCGCATCGAAACCGGTGGTTCCAATCACGATTTTCTTGCCCGCCGCACCACAGGCCTTGGCATTCGCCAAGGTGGCCGCTGGAACAGTGAAATCGATCAGCACATCAAAGTCATTGATGACGTCGTCAATAGTTCCTGCCACTTTGACGCCATTTTTACCCATGCCCGCCAGTTCGCCGGCATCGGCCCCAATGAGAGAACTGTCCGGGCGCTCAATAGCCGCCGTCAGTTCACAACCGTCCGCCAGATTGATGGCTTCGATAAGAGTTTTGCCCATGCGGCCAGCGGCGCCGGTAACTGCGATTCGGGTGGTCATTGTTTGATCCGTGCTAAATAAGAATTGCGTTATTCTAGATGTCTGCGCGCCGATTCGCGAGCAGAGCCCGCCCCCAGCCGGTTAACTTCATAACGGCGAGAGCAAGTTCAACCATCAAACGAGGTCAGATTTTCAGGTCGTCGAAAAATTCTTTTACCCCATCAAACCAGCTTTTGCGACGCGGCGAATGTGAGTCACCCTCCAGCGAGCGCTGAAACTCTTCAAGCAGCTCTTTCTGCTTCTTGTTGAGGTTCACAGGGGTTTCCACAACCACCCGACACAACAAGTCACCAACAGTACCGCCACGCACGGGTTTAATGCCTTTGCCACGCAAGCGAAACAGTTTACCGGTTTGCGTTTCCGCCGGAATTTTAAGTTTTACACGACCATCCAGCGTAGGCACTTCCATTTCACCACCCAGTGCGGCATCAGCAATGGAAATAGGCACTTCGCAATACAGGTGTTTGCCGTCCCGCTCAAAAATCGGGTGAGATTTGACCGCCATCTGCACGTAGAGGTCACCCGCAGGGCCACCATCGGCACCCGCCTCGCCTTCGCCGGCCAGACGAATACGATCGCCAGTATCGACACCCGGCGGCACCTTGACTGACAGGGTCTTGGTTTCTTCAACACGCCCCTGACCATGGCAGCTGTTACAGGGATCACTGATGGTCTTGCCCTTACCGTGACAGGCAGGACAGGTTTGTTGCACCGAAAAGAAACCCTGCTGCATGCGCACCTGGCCAACACCGCCACAGGTGCTACAGGTTACCGGCTTGCTACCAGGTTTGGCGCCACTGCTATCGCAGGTATTACAACCAACCAGCGTTGGAATTTTGATCTTGGCAGTGGTTCCTTTTACTGCCTGCTCCAGATCAATCTCTAGGGTGTAGCGCAGATCTGATCCGCGCTGCGGGCCACCGCGGCCACGGCCACCACCTCCACCGCCAAAAATATCACCAAACACATCACCAAAAATATCGCTGAAGCTGCCGCCACCAAAGCCACCGGCACCCGCGCCACCTGCCATGCCATCGACACCCTGATGGCCGAAGCGGTCATAGGCGCCGCGCTTTTCTTCGTCGGAGAGCACTTCGTAGGCTTCACTGGCTTCCTGAAAACGCGCCTTGGCCGTATCGTCATCCGGATTGCGGTCCGGGTGATACTTCATGGCCAGGCGTCGGTAGGCCTTCTTGATTTCCTGATCGGAAGCGCCTTTTTCGACACCCAATACTTCGTAATAATCGCGTTTTGACATGTGTTTTGTCCGTACCACCAACCCAAGCTAAGACGCCGGGCACAAGGCCCGGCGCTTCATAGTCCGACGCCCGAAGTCAGGCGCCTGACACTTTTACTTCTTGTCTTCGTCCTTCACTTCCTCGAACTCCGCATCAACCACATCATCTGCGGCAGAGCCGTCACCGTCGGGCTGCTCGCCCGCCTGTGCTTCAGCAGCCTGTTCGGCGTACATCTTCTGCGCCAAAGAGTTGGAAGCCTCACCCAGTTTCTGGGCAGCAGCGTCAATCGCCTCTTTGTCGTCGCCTTTCACCGCTTCGTCGACAGCCTTCAGCGCCTCTTCAATCGCGGCCTTCTCTTCGTCACTCGCCTTGTCACCCGCTTCGTTCAGCGTCTTGCGCGTGGCATGGGCCAGCCCCTCGGCCATGTTCCTAGCGGTAACCAGCTCTTCGAACTTCTTGTCTTCGTCAGCGTGGGCTTCCGCTTCCTGAACCATTTTATCGATATCGGCATCGCTCAGACCACCAGAGGCCTTGATCACGATGGACTGCTCTTTGCCGGTTGCCTTGTCTTTAGCAGACACGTGCAGGATACCGTTAGCATCGATATCGAAAGTTACTTCGATCTGCGGCATACCGCGCTGTGCAGGCGGAATGTCGGCCAAATCAAATCGGCCCAGCGATTTGTTCTGGGCAGCTTGTTTGCGCTCGCCCTGCACCACGTGAATAGTTACCGCAGTCTGGTTGTCTTCAGCTGTCGAGAAGATCTGAGACTTTTTAGTCGGGATCGTAGTGTTTTTCTCAATCAGCGGAGTCGCCACGCCACCCATGGTTTCAATGCCCAGGGTCAGCGGAGTTACGTCCAGCAACAGCACGTCTTTTACGTCCCCGGCCAGTACCGCACCCTGCAAGGCTGCACCCATGGCAACAGCTTCGTCGGGGTTCACGTCCTTACGCGCTTCCTTGCCGAAGAATTCAGCAACTTTCTTCTGCACCATCGGCATACGGGTTTGGCCGCCAACCAGAATCACATCGCCAATTTCAGAGGCGGACAGTCCCGCGTCTTTCAGAGCCACTTTCATCGGCTCCAGTGAACGGTCTACCAGTTCTTCTACCAGCGACTCCAGTTTGGCGCGGGTCAGTTTGACCACCAAGTGTTTCGGACCGGAAGCATCTGCGGTGATGTAAGGCAGATTCACTTCGGTCTGCTGACTGGAGGACAATTCAATTTTTGCTTTCTCAGCAGCCTCTTTCAGGCGCTGCATCGCCAGCGGATCGCCCTTCAGGTCGATACTGTTGTCTTTCTTGAACTCGCTCGCCAGATAGTCAATCAGGCGCAGGTCGAAATCCTCACCACCGAGGAAGGTATCACCGTTGGTAGCCAGCACTTCAAACTGGTGCTCGCCATCAACTTCAGCAATTTCAATGATGGAGATATCGAAGGTACCACCGCCCAAGTCGTAAACCGCAATTGTGCGATCGCCTTCGAGGTTGTCCATACCGTAAGCCAACGCGGCTGCAGTTGGCTCATTGATAATGCGCTTCACGTCTAGGCCAGCGATACGGCCAGCATCTTTGGTAGCCTGACGCTGAGAATCATTAAAGTAGGCCGGCACGGTGATAACCGCTTCGGTTACTTCTTCACCGAGGTAGTCCTCAGCGGTTTTCTTCATTTTCTTCAGTACGTCTGCAGAGACTTGGGGCGGCGCCATTTTCTCACCGCGAGCTTCCACCCATGCATCGCCATTGTCGGCTTTGACGATCTTGTAAGGCACCATTTTGATGTCTTTCTGTACAACATCGTCCTCAAAGCGACGACCGATCAAACGCTTGACCGCATACAGAGTGTTGTGCGGATTAGTTACCGCCTGACGCTTGGCGCTCTGACCAACCAGAACCTCACCGTCTTCGGTGTAGGCAACGATGGAAGGCGTGGTACGTGCACCTTCAGCGTTTTCAATGACTTTGACCTTGTCACCATCCCGGATGGCAACGCAGGAGTTGGTAGTACCGAGGTCAATACCAATGATCTTACCCATGTTTCTCTCTCCACTTGGCCCGCCGTGCGGGTCCTTTTCAATTCGTGTCTGGTTTCTATATTGGCCCTATCCGGCTGATTTCAAGGGCCATTCGCATATTTTGTCGATTTAACTGCCTATTTCGACACAACCACCATAGCCGCGCGCAGCAGACGCTCGTTCAGGGTGTAACCTTTCTGCACCACCTGAATGACCGAATTCGGCTCAGCACCGGGCGCCTCCACCATAGACATGGCTTCATGCAATTGCGGATCGAAGGGCTCGCCTTCCGGGTTGATCGCTTTGAGGTTATGTTTTTCAAGCATGTCGGCAAAGCTGCGGTAGGTCAGCTCCACACCTTCCAGCACAGCTTTCACCGCATCATCGGCATGATCCTGAGGCGCGTTCTCCAGGGCTCGCTCCAGGTTGTCTACCACCGGCAGCAAGTCTTTGGCAAAGCGCTCAACGGCGAACTTTCGGGCATTGTCGGCATCAATTTCTGCACGCCGACGGATGTTCTGGGCCTCAGCAGCAGTACGCAGGGCCTGATCCTTGGCATCGGTCAATTCCTGCTGCAGAGCGTCGATCTGGGCCTGCAGATCGTCGCTCGACCCAACTTCAGCCACCTGCTCAGATTCTGCATCGGCGAGCGTTTCTGGCTGACTGCTTTCTTCTTCAGTCTGCTCTTGTGCTGCCTTCTCGTCCTGCTCTTTTCTGTTTTCCTCAGCCACGCTTTGACTCCATCGTTGATTCTGACACCGGCCCAACGCCGTGCAGGCCTTCAATGGGGCCGATCTGCAAGAATTCAAGGCTGAAGTTAAAAATTATTCTTTTTATTAAGATAAAACAGCAGGTTAGCCAGCTCGCAAAGCCAGGCTCAGCATCCGCGCAGTCACATCCACCATGGGAATAACCCGCTCATAGGCCATGCGTGTGGGGCCTATGACCCCCAATACACCCAGCGGCCGCCCGTCACCCAACTGATAAGGCGCCGTAATGACGGAGAAATCGCCGAAAGCCTTGTAGCCAGACTCTTCGCCAATAAAGATCTGCACTCCGTCTGCCAGCAGACAGCGGTCCACAAGATCCAGGATGTCTTTCTTGCGGGCAAAGGCGTTGAACAATTCGCGCATCTTGTCGAGATTGTCCGGCGTGGCAGCATCGAGCAACTGACTCTCCCCTGCCAGCACATATTCGGCCGGACGGTCGCCCTCACCATCCATTTCCAGGGCGCGCGCCGCCAGATCGAGAGAGGCCTGCATGTAGCGATCAATATCGTCCTTATCACTGCGCATGGCCGTCAGCAGCGCATCGCGGATAGTATCCAGATCACGGCCCGCATAATGCTGATTGATGTAGTTGGCGGCCTGCTTTAGCTCTGACTCGGTAAACGCGCGCTCGGTGCGAATAACGCGATTTTGCACCTCACGCTGATTTACCACCAGAATGACCAGAATCCGATTGTCCGCCAGCGGAAGAAATTCCACCTGACGCAGAGACAGGCGGTGACGACTGGGCAGGGTAACCAGCCCGGCCTGCCGGGTCAGGCTGGACAACAGTTGGGAAGCCGACGCTATCAGCTCATCTGAAGGCTTCTCCGCATCCAACTCGCTTTTGAGATTATCCAGAATACGACCTTCCAGCGGCGATACCGTAATAAGCGAATCCACAAAGAATCGATAACCGCGCTGGGTAGGCATACGGCCGGCAGAAGTATGCGGAGAAACCACATAACCGCGCTCTTCCAGCTCCGCCATGATATTGCGCACAGTAGCCGCACTGACCGGCAGACCACTGTCCTGCAGCAGGGTTTTCGAGCCTACCGGCTGGCCCTCTCGAATGTAGCGCTCAACCAGCACTTTCAGGAGTTTCTGGGCGCGATCATTCAGTACATCTGCAACCATAGTATTCTCAAATAATGCCACTGCCTCGAAAGCATTCTAGCCAGCATCAGGTTTTTTACAATCGCCCCTGTTCCATAAACCGGTTTTACTGTATAAATAGACACCACTATCCATATAACCAGTATACCGACAGGTGCCCGACATGCTGACACATCTTTGTATTCGCAACTACGCCATAGCAGAAAGCCTGGATATCGACCTGCGAAACGGCATGACTGCTCTCACCGGTGAAACCGGCGCGGGCAAATCCATCATGCTCGACGCTCTCGGCCTCGCCCTCGGCGACCGCGCGGACGCCGGTATAGTACGCCACGGAACCGACAAAGCTGAAGTGCATGCCCTGTTTGACATCACAGCCATTGCCGGCGCCAAGGCCTGGCTGGAAAGCCGCGACCTGCTCGACGGCGAAGAGCTGATGCTGCGCCGGGTCATCACCGCTGAAGGCCGCTCCCGCGCCTATATCAATGGCCAACCCTCAACACTGCAAGATGTGCGAACCCTCGGTGATTTTCTGGTCGATATTCACAGCCAGCATGAACACCAGTCCCTCCTGAAAAAGGATTACCAGCGCGACCTGCTAGATATCTGCGCAGGTGTCAGCGAGTTGGCTCTGGACGTGGCAGATTTAGCCCGCAAACATCAGAAAACCCGGCATAAGCTGAATGCCCTCACCGAACACAGCGACGAGCAGAAAGCCCGCGCCCAGCTGCTCGAATACCAGCTTGATGAATTGCTGGCGCTGGCGCTGCAGCCTGGTGAGGTTGAAGCGCTGGAACAGGAACAGAAAGCACTGGCCAACGCCGAGCACATACTCAATGCCAGCAATCACGCCCTGAACCTCTGCAAGGAAGGCGAAGTAAACGCCCTGGGCATATTGCATCAGGCCCTATCGTCACTGCGTGCCAGCCCGGTAAAGTCCGAGCACCAGAACGCCGCCGACGATCTACTGCAAACCGCGTTGATACAAATTGAAGAAGCCAGCAGCGAACTCCAACACCACCTGGATCGCGTCGAGGTAGATCCCGCGCGCTTGCACGAGATTGAAGAAAGACTCGATACCGTTTACCAGATCGCCCGCAAGCACCACTGCAAACCACACGAACTGCCGGAACTGCAAGACAGACTGCAACAGGAACTCGACGCCATTCAGGGCGGCGGCAACAGCATCTCCGGCCTGCAGAGCGAACTCGCCGAGTTGGAAAAGCGCTACCGCAGCGCAGCGGGCACCCTCAGCAAAAAGCGGCAAAAGGCCGCCGCCACCATCAGCAAAAAGGTTGAATCCCACCTCGCCGACCTGTCGATGGCCAACTGCCGCTTCCAGATTCAACTGGCACCAGCCGAACCCGACACCCTGCCCAGCCATGGGCTCGAAGATGTTGAATTTCTGATCAGCACCAACCCCGGCAGCAAACCCGGCCCGCTGAACAAAATTGCCTCTGGGGGCGAGCTGTCGCGCATCAGTCTGGCGATTCACGTGGTCAATGCACAGGCCGTAACCGTCCCCACCATCATCTTTGACGAGATAGATGTAGGCATTGGCGGGGCAACGGCAGAAATTGTTGGCAGCCTGCTGCAGCAGCTGGGACAGACCACGCAGGTGCTGTGTGTAACCCACCAGCCGCAGGTGGCAAGTCAGGCCAACCACCATATCAAGGTCAGCAAACAATCCAACAAGAAATCAGTGAAAACCCAGCTGGTGGCCCTAAACGACAATGAAAAAGTGGCGGAGATTGCCCGCATGCTGGGCGGCGT
>NZ_JBVBUV010000096.1:0-11463 GCF_057445395.1 Litorivivens sp. | reverse complement strand
AATTCGGCCTGTAAGCGACTGCACTTGGTGCTGATGTTTGGAGTGACTTTCATCAATTGCGGCTTGCGCCTCCTGTTTCAGTGCTGCGGCCAGGCGCCCAACAAGCTCCTTAATCGGCTGGCTGAGCAATGCTTCATCATCCAGGCGGGCCGAAGCCTCTTCTTCTATCTCGCGTAGGTATCGATGGATGGTGGACTTGGAGCCAGTATTGCCAAGCTCCACGCGAATGGCGTCAATAGACGGGTTTTCGCCTCGACTGATCAGGGTTTCACGCGCTTTGGATACCAGTGCTTTGTTGACGCCGCCTCTTGCCATGCTCCACCTCTTGATATATTTCGTACTGTATTACATACTATGTATATACGTACTATTTTATACCGTTACATAAGGAAGTGATAGCTAAAAACTAACATTAAATAATCAAGAGTTATTGAATGTCAGGTGGATTTCGAGGCGGATTCCTTCAAAATTCAGTACGAATTTGGTACATTCCAACCAATCACGATAATACCCATACCGATCAATGCGATGCAGGCTCCCAGCCAGTCCATAGGAGAAAGTCGTACCCCATCAACCACGCGAAGCCAAACCAACGCTGTCGCCACGTAGACCCCGCCATAGGCCGCATATACCCGACCGCTGGCGGCGGGATGCAGTGTTAGCAACCAGACGAATAGCCCAAGGCATAATGCAGCAGGTAACAGAAGCCAGGTAGATCCCCCCTTGCGCAGCCAAAGATAAGGCAAAAAACACCCTACGATTTCCGCAATCGCGGTGAACACGAAAAGGCCAGCAGTTTTGATTAACAGCATACGTCACTCCTTTGGCACGTCATCACGACAAGGCTCATTGTGTAGTTCAAACTCAACGGTTGTGTGACTTAACTCAAACTCGGCCAGCACAGCGGACAAACGGCGTTTTAAATTTCTTTGATCCTCCAGTGATACATCTGCTGCAAGTTCGATATGAACCGTTAATACATGGCTTTCGCCATCCAGCGACCACAAATGCAGATGGTGAAAATGTTTAAACTCAGAAATGCTTTTAAGTTTCTCTTCGATTCCTTTTGCAATGCCTTGATCGGGTACGCCCTGTAAAAACAGCTTTAAGGTTGAGCCGATGTTTCGAACAACATTCACCAAAATAAATAAGGTGAAGCCGATCGCTAAAATGGGGTCGAGGATCGGCCACTCCACAAACATCAACACAACTGACACAATAAAAACAGCAACCCATCCGAGGACGTCCTCTAGCAAATGCCAGTTGAGCACTTTTTCATTCAGTGTCTCCCCTTTGCTGAGCTTAAATGCGGCGAACCCATTCACGGCAATACCGAAAATGGACAGCGCCAACATACCTTCTGTTACAGGCATTTCCGGATTGAAAAGACGAGGAATGGATTGATATAACACCCAACCTGAACCGGCGATAAGGACAATACCATTGATGAGCGAACCCAATAGCGATAAACGTTTGTAGCCGTAGGAAAATGAACTGGAAGCGGGCTTTTTTCCCAGTTTCGCGAGGACCCACGCCAAACCAATAGACAAACTATCTCCGAGGTCGTGGACGGCATCCGCCATAATCGCGGTGCTATTGGTCAGCACCCCGCCAATAAACTCAATAATCGTGAATCCAACATTGAGAAAGAATGCCCAGCCGATTCGTGTACTACTGTTGTCGTCGTGTGAATGAGAATGCATTGTTCCTCCAGCTCTTTTCTTTTTCTGTTTAAATTCAAAAAAAGTCGGCTCCGGCTTGTGCCGGAGCCAGACGATTATTTTTTGATTTTATTCTCTCGGCGATGAACCCACTGATACAGTACAGGCAGAACCAACAACGTCAGAATCGTTGACGAAATAATGCCCCCGATAACCACGGTTGCGAGTGGTCGCTGAACTTCTGCACCGGTACCAGTGTTTAAGGCCATGGGGACAAAACCGAGACTGGCCACGAGAGCAGTCATCAACACCGGGCGTAAACGAATCATCGCGCCGTCAATAATTGAGTTGGTCAATTCCCCTGTCTCATGCCAAAGCTGACGTATAAAGGCCAACATCACCAGTCCATTTAGTACCGCCACGCCGGACAGTGCGATAAAACCTATTCCAGCAGAGATCGACAGCGGCATGTCCCGTAAATACAGCGATAAAACACCACCAGTGAGCGCGAGCGGCACACCACTGAATATGATCAACGCATCCTTCACTGAGGCAAAGGCCATGACCAGAATACCCAATATCACCAACAAGGTAATCGGTACTACGACGGACAAGCGCTGGCTGGCAGACTCCAGCTGCTCAAAAGTGCCGCCATAGTCCAGCCAATAACCTGGCGGGATATCCGCGTTTTCACGAACACTCGCTTGTACCTCATTGACGAAACTCCCCAGATCACGTCCACGAACATTAGCGGTGACTACGATGCGGCGCTTACCGTTTTCACGACTGATTTGCGCTGGCGAAGGTGAGATGTCCAAGGTCGCGACTTCTTCGAGGGGCACATAATCCCCGTTCGGGAGTGGTACCGGCAGAAACTTCAAACGGTCGATATCGCGACGCGTTGTTTCCGGCAAGCGCACCACCAGTTCAAAGCGCCGATCACCTTCATAAATAATCCCGGCGGATTCACCGCCAATCGCAGCGGACACCCAATCCTGAAGTTCGGCAACATTCAAACCGTAGCGACCCAGGGCGGTGCGGTTCGGAATAACAGAAAGTGTTGGCAATCCCGTTACTTGTTCAACCCTAGCATCCGCAGCACCTTCAATCGAATTGACGACTTTAAGCACATCGTTGGCTGTTAACACCAACTGATCCAGATCATCTCCGAAAATCTTGATACCGAGATCCGCGCGTACACCGGAAATTAATTCGTTAAACCGCATTTGGATGGGTTGCGTAAACTCATAGTTATTGCCCGGCAACTCCTCTAGGGCTCGCTCCATTTCCTCAACAAGTTCCGCTTTGGTTTTGGACGGGTCTGGCCATTCACTATGCGGTTTTAAGGTCACAAAATTATCGGCGACATTGGGCGGCATCGGATCGGTGGCAACTTCCGCCGTGCCGATTCGGGCGAAGACTTTATCCACCTCAGGAAATGCTTTTATTCTCCGCTCAAGAATTTCCTGCATTTCCACGGCTTGCTCCAAACCTGTGCCTGGAATGCGCATCGCGTGCAATGCAATGTCACCCTCATTCAATTGAGGAATGAACTCTGAACCCAGAGTCGTAGCCAACCATAAACAAGACACCACCAAGACTGAGGCAAAACCGACCACGGCCCAGCGAAACTTTAGAGCGAGATTGAGCAGCGGTTTGTAGGCAGATTTTGCCTTGCTGATAACGATGCTTTCTTTTTCGCTGATTTTGCCGTTCATGAACACGGCAACAGCAGCAGGGACCACCGTTAACGAAAGCACCATAGCAGACAATAACGCCATCACTACGGTCGCCGCCATCGGGTGAAACATCTTGCCTTCCACACCGGTCAAACTAAATATCGGGATATAGACGATAGTGATAATGGCCACACCGAATAAGCTGGGACGAATCACTTCGGAGGTTGCGTCAAAAACAGTGTTCAATCGCTCCCGTAAATCTTGTTGACCGCTTTTGTGCTGATTCTCGGCCAGACGACGAACGCAGTTTTCAACAATAATGACCGCTCCGTCTACGATCAAACCAAAATCGAGTGCCCCTAGGCTCATCAAGTTGGCCGATACACCCGTTTTCACCATGCCGGTGATCGTCATCAACATAGCCAGCGGAATAACCGCCGCTGTGATCAAGGCAGCACGGAAATTGCCCAACAAGAGAAACAGCACCACGATAACCAGTAGTGCGCCTTCCATGAGGTTTTTGGACACGGTGGCAATGGCTTTGTCGACTAGCGCGGTGCGGTCGTAGACGGCTTCAGCCACCACGCCCTCCGGCAATGAGACCTGAATTTCTTCGAGCTTGTTAGCTACGTCTTGGGCGACCGTACGCGAATTAGCGCCGATCAGCATCATGGCAGTACCCAATACCGTTTCTACACCATCTCGCGTAGCGGCACCGGTACGTAGCTCTTTGCCAATCGCAATTTCGGCCACATCTTTTATTTTTATCGGTACAGAGTCATGTTCGGTAATGATCACATTACCGATGTCGTCCACCGTTGCGAGCTGACCTGGCGACCGCACCAAAAGCCGCTGACCGTTTCGTTCGATATAGCCCGCGCCCCGATTGTCATTATTGGCCTGCAAGGCTTGCACGACGTTTTCAACACTAACTTTGTAAAGTAGTAATTTTGTGGGGTCGGGCATCACATGATATTGCTTGTTGTAGCCACCGATGCTGTTGACCTCGATAACGCCTTTTACCTGAGCGAGTTGGGGCTTGATAATCCAGTCCTGAATTTCTCGCAATGCGGTCGCGTTATAGGACTCACCGTTAACCATGCGGGCATCAGGATTGGCTTGCACCGTATACATAAAAATTTCGCCCAAGCCGGTAGAAATCGGCCCCATTTCCGGTTCAAGCCCAGGCGGTAAGGCACTTTTGATTGCACCCAGCCTGGCGTTAATCAGGTTGCGTGCAAAATAGATATCAGTGCCTTCTTCAAACACCACCGTGACTTGAGACAAGCCATAACGTGACAGCGAGCGTGTATAGGAAAGTTTGGGTAAACCCGCCCTTACCGACACTGAAAAGTGGCTTGGTCTGCATAAACTATTTGGGCCGTTGTCAGGGAATGAATTACGTATAGATGAACCCGAAAAGCGTTTCATCACCACGTTATTTTGCTATGGCTGTAATCTAGGGCCAGTTCAAACAGCCAAGTCTGTGAAGAATATCAGCAGAAAGCAGATTGCCTGGCTCAACCTTAGACATGCTTCCGAAGATCGCTTGGACAAAGCGATCACCCAAGTCGTCAATGCTTACAATAAATTTGATCTACCTAAATACTGGGGCAGCGGCAAGCACGCGTCGGCTGATGGAACGATGTGGGATCTGTACGAACAGAACCTGTTAACGGAATACCATATTCGATATGGCGGTTATGGTGGTATTGGTTACTACCATGTTTCCGATACCTACATTGCATTGTTCAGTCATTTTATTCCATGCGGTGTCTATGAAGCGGTGTACATACTAGACGGACTAATGAACAACAAATCTGACATCCAGCCCGATACGTTACATGGCGACACACAGGCGCAAAGCTATCCAGTATTTGGTTTGTCACATTTGCTGGGCATCAATCTCATGCCTCGAATCCGCAACATTCAGGATTTGTTGCTTTTCCGACCTGACAATCGATATCGATACAAAAATATTGAGCCCTTGTTTGCAGGAAGCATAGACTTCAAATTAATCGAGCGGCATCTTCGAGATATGCTTCGCGTCGTCATATCGATCAAGAAAGGCAAAATTACCGCCTCAACGATTTTGCGTAGGCTTGGGACCTACAGTCGTAGAAACAAGCTATATTTGGCATTTAAAGAGCTGGGAAAGGCGATAAGAACACTCTTTTTACTGCGCTATATCGATGAAATTGAGCTTCGAAAAACCATTCAATCAGCCACAAACAAAAGTGAGGAATTTAACGGTTTTATTAAATGGCTCTTTTTTGGAGGTGAGGGCATCATTGCAGAAAACGTCCGTCATGAGCAGCGGAAAATCGTTAAATACAACCAGCTAGTAGCTAATATGGTGATTCTCTATAACGTTGAGAAAATGACCCATGTTCTGAAGCATTTGTCGAAAGAGGGTGTGATAATCAACAAAGAGCTGCTTAATGGGCTCTCACCATACCGAAATTCTAATATTAATCGCTTTGGTGACTACAATTTGGATCTGGAAAAAGTAATTCCGCCGCTGGATTTTGGAATCAAGATACTGGAGACAGAAAAAGCGAAATAAGACTTATATATCAATAATTTAAGGTACAATTGGCGAATTTTTCCAGAATGACGGCCGACCCTCATATTGAGCGCACGCTTAGAATATGTGCGTTACGCAGACCCTTAAAATGGGCACAAAAAAACGGCACGCGCTTTCGCGGGTGCCGTTCAAATGAAAGGTAAAAGCAGCCTCACAGCGCAATCATGGGCCATGAAACAGCAATCTATATCTTATCACGGTGATGCGGGTACGCCCATAAAAACCGCGCACTTCGTCGCGAGGAACGCCAATGTTGAAGCCGATTGAAGCACTGCAAGAGTACGCGCAAGCCAAAGGAATGGAAGCTGCCGATCTCCAGCGCAAGCAGGAAAAGCTGCTTGATGCGCTGCTGCATCCAACTCGCGCCGACCACGGCGAAAACGTGGTAGTCGTATTCGCGCATGGCGCGGAGGCAATGCGCCTTGCCGCAGTGAAGGAAGATGGCGACCGATTCCCGCACTGGGCCGTGCAGTCGTGGAGTGTCACGAAAGAGGACTGGCTGACACAGAAGTCCTACGACATGAAGCCAGAGATGCGCAACATCGCCTACATGGACGCAAAGAACTGGTATCCCGCTCCCACGCAAGCTGCCGCCGAGGCGAAGTGGGCCGCGATCAACAGTGACGAAGACGGCGCTTTGGAGCGCCTGTTCGACAGCCGCGCAAAGCTCGCCGAATTCTGGTACGAAACCAAGGTCATCGACTGGGAAGGACGCTACGGAGGCGATCCGTGGTTCTTCATGAGCGAGGTTGCCGAGACGGCCTTCGAGCGCGAAGGGCAGCCCAATCCGATTCTTGGCGAGAAGTACGGCGAAAAGGTGACAGCCCAGCTTGCCAATTTCGCCGCCGACTGGGGCGAACTGGCAACACCCGTATTGTCCGGCACCCTGCGCCGCGCTGGCACCAACGAGGTTGAAGCGATTGTGCAGTACCGCTCTGCCGTTGAAGCAATCGACGACATCCTCCAGTCTGGGCACGACGCCCACTTGCGTGCCGCGCCGCTCGGAGAAGCAGGCGGGGCCGACCGCTTTACTTACCTGCGTGACCGCGACGCGGGACTATCCCGCGCCGAACTGGTTGCCTCGCTGGAATCATTCATCGAACAGAACAAGGAGCTAACGATGGCTGTGACAGAAGCCCAACCCAAGGAAGACTCGTTCCTGATCTCGATCTACTACGAACGCTGGACGCGTGGTTACAGTGTTGTAGAGGTGTGAGTGGGGTTGTAAGTCACGGAATCAGGTAATAATATTTGCTTGGCTTGGCTTGGCTTGGCTTGGCTTGGCTTGGCTTGGCTTGGCTTGGCTTGGCTTGAGCGGGCCTTATACCTTTCTGTATGGATCTCGCGAAGCGAGTTTGGGGCGATCAACGAGATCTATAAAACTTCAGGAGACCATTTATGAAGAACAACGATCCGACATCCCCCAGGAAATTTTTACGCTCCAGCAGCGCCATTAACTTCCATAGCGGATTTGTCAGCGATCCCTCGACTTATTACGAGGTGCTGGAGCCGGTCACGAAGACCAACAAACCACCGATGGTTCTTATCCACGGCGGGGCGGTTAGCGGCGCTTGTTATATGGTAACAGCCGATGGCAGACCTGGTTGGGCACACGTTTTTGCCGCCAAAGGCTATAAGGTTGTTGTGCCAGATTGGCCTGGGACGGGTCGCAGCGGATATATCCCTTATGACGCCTTGACCGGAGAAACGGTGATACGGGGCTTGGGAAAGCTACTTGCCACGCTTGATCGCCCCGCGATTGTCATGACGCATTCGATGTCGGGCCCTTTCGGCTGGAAGCTGCTCGAACTTTACGGTGACCGGATCGAAAAACTTGTTGCCATCGCCCCTGGAGGGCCAGGGAACGTGAGTGCTCCGACGGAGCTTCTGACAGACACTTCCGACTTCGTAGAGGTACGTTTGGCACCAGGAGCGCCCATACTCAAGATCAGTCGCAAGCAGCCTTTTGTTGCGGGGCCCGGTTGGGCCGCCAAGAAGCTGGTAGGCACCGGTACACGTTTCCCGCGGGAATTCCTGGACGCTTATGTCGCCACGCTGGATGTGATCCCACCCAGGCTTCTGCTGGAGCGGGTGAACTATGCGAACAGTGCGCCTCGTGTCGCAGATTTCTCTGGCTACAAAGGTAAGCACATCGCCCTGATCATGGGGACCAATGATGCGGACCACACGGTCGCGACCGATAAACCTATCGTGGATTGGTTGAATGAAAACGGCGCGCGTGCCGAGTTCATTCATCTCGGTGAAAAAGGCATCCAGGGAAATGGCCACGCGATGATGGTGGAGAGCAATAGCGACCAGTTGGCGAACGCAATTGTGGCGTGGTTGGAAACAGGGAAATTTGTCGCCGCGACATCCTAGGAGCCTGCTCAGGAGTGGGTGAAGGTCGGCTGGCGCTTGTTCACGAAGGCGTCCATGCCTGCCTTCTGGTCGTTGGTGTCAAACAGCGAATGGAACAGGCGGCGCTCAAACATCACACCGTCGGACAAGCCTACAGCATCCCGTAAAAGATTCGTGGTTCGCTTCACAGAAAAAGGGGTCTGACCCCTTTTTATGCGGCGCCCGTCCGCTCAAGCGCGCGATCCAGCAATGGATCGAAAGCCCGCTGGCGCAGAAGATCCTGGCTGGTGCCTACTCGCCGGGAGACGAGGTTGCGGTGGATGTGGAAGCCGGGGAGTTTGTGTTCAGGTAAGCGGTCTGAACTTTCCGCCTGATGTGAAAGAGCCTGCTGATGTTTCAGTGGGCTCTTTTTGTTTGGTCAGTGTTTCGCCCTGACGGGCGAGTGACTTTTCTTTGCTTGTCCAAAGAAAATGCACCAAAAGAAAAGACACCCCCGCGGAGCAGGCCTGCGGCTCCCCTGCGCTTCTCGAAGCGACGGCGAGGCCGGAAACTCGCCGCTGCGCGGCTCAGACAACCGGCCCCTTGACCCGTTTCAGCCTGCGATGCTCGGCTGCTCCGAGGGGGATATACGGTGCTAACTTCAGCTATGACCAGTTTGAAAATCGTTCAAGACTAATCTGCTAGTCGGGATGATTTGCGCACCGCGCTATGCTGCGTCGCGCATTGTCCAATCTGCTGTCCAATGCAATACGCCACACACCAGTGGGAAGAAGTGTGCTGATCCGTCTGGATTCATCGGGCGAGGGTAGGGCGTTACTCAGCGTACAGAATCCGGGGCCAGAAATTCCAGCCGAGCATTTGCTCAGGATTTTCGACCGGTTTTACCGGGTCGATCCTTCCCGGCAACGCCAAAGCGAAGGTGCTGGCTTGGGGCTGGCTATCGTCAAGTCCATAGTCGAGGCCCATGAAGGAAACATCGCGGTGATCTCCGAACGCGGCGTCACGCGCTTTACGATCAGATTTCCCAGAACAGGTGATGCAGGGAATATTGCGATGCGTGGTTAGCATCGAAGGCTCGTGTCGAGAGAACTGTAAAATTGTGAACGTCAGTATTAGGCTGTTGATATTCAATAGGGATGGAGCATTTCTATAGTGCTGGTAGGATTTTGGTCAAGGCTGGTTGGCTCGCGGCCTTTGAATTGACCCGTTTTCAAAAAAAGGATTTATTTTTAAGAAATTTCTGAGCATGGTATTTTTCATGGTATTACCGATTAGCGGGAAAATAAGTCGTTGAATACAAAAGATAAAAATGGCTTATTGATAATCGAGTGGGAGTGACGGGCACTGGCTGGCAATGTCTAGCAACGGCAGGCATTTCGGCTGAGGGTAAAAGAACTTTCCGCTAAGCGATAGACTGTATGTAAACACAGTATTGCAAGGACGCGGAACATGCCTCATGTGGCGGCCAGGACGGCCAGCCGGGATCGGGATACTGGTCGTTACCAGAGCCACCGACCCGAGCAAACCCTTCTCTATCAGATCGTTGACGAGTATTACCCGGCATTCGCTGCGCTTATGGCAGAGCAGGGAAAGGAATTGCCGGGCTATGTGCAACGGGAATTTGAAGAATTTCTCCAATGCGGGCGGCTGGAGCATGGCTTTCTACGGGTTCGCTGCGAGTCTTGCCACGCCGAGCACCTGGTCGCTTTCAGCTGTAAGCGTCGCGGTTTCTGCCCGAGCTGTGGGGCGCGGCGGATGGCCGAAAGTGCCGCCTTGCTGGTTGATGAAGTACTGCCTGAACAACCCATGCGTCAGTGGGTGTTGAGTTTCCCGTTTCAGCTGCGTTTCCTGTTTGCCAGCCGGCCCGAGATCATGGGGCGGGTGCTGGGCATCGTTTACCGCGTCATTGCCACGCACCTGGTCAAGAAAGCGGGCCATACCCACCAAGTGGCCAAGACGGGCGCGGTCACCCTGATCCAGCGTTTTGGATCGGCGCTCAATCTGAATGTTCACTTCCACATGCTGTTTCTCGACGGTGTGTATGTCGAGCAATCCCACGGCTCAGCGCGTTTCCGCTGGGTCAAGGCGCCGACCAGCCCAGAGCTCACCCAGCTGACGCACACCATCGCCCACCGGGTGGGTCGCTATCTGGAACGGCAAGGCCTGCTGGAACGGGATGTCGAAAACAGCTATCTGGCCTCGGATGCGGTGGATGACGACCCGATGACACCCCTGCTGGGGCACTCGATCACTTACCGTATCGCTGTCGGTTCACAGGCGGGGCGAAAGGTGTTCACTTTGCAAACTCTGCCGACCAGTGGTGATCCGTTCGGTGACGGGATTGGCAAGGTAGCCGGGTTCAGCCTGCACGCCGGCGTGGCGGCCAGGGCCGATGAACGCAAGAAGCTCGAACGGCTGTGCCGGTACATCAGCCGCCCGGCGGTATCCGAGAAGCGGCTGTCGTTAACACGAGGCGGCAACGTGCGCTACCAGCTCAAGACGCCGTACCGGGACGGCACCACGCACGTCATTTTCGAACCATTGGATTTCATTGCAAGGCTGGCCGCCCTGGTACCGAAGCCCAGAGTCAACCTAACCCGCTTCCACGGGGTGTTCGCACCCAACAGTCGGCACCGGGCGTTGGTCACGCCGGCAAAACGGGGCAGGGGCAACAAGGTCAGGGTGGCTGATGAACCGGCAACACCAGCACAACGGCGAGCGTCGATGACATGGGCGCAACGGCTCAAGCGTGTTTTCAATATCGACATCGAGACCTGCAGCGGCTGCGGCGGCGCCATGAAAGTCATCGCCTGCATTGAAGACCCTATAGTGATCAAGCAGATCCTTGATCACCTGAAGCACAAAGCCGAAACCAGCGGGACCAGGGCGTTACCCGAAAGCCGGGCGCCACCGGCTGAGCTGCTCCTGGGTCTGTTTGACTGACGAGCCTGAAGGCCAACGATACCAATCAAAATGCTGCGTTCACAGCGCCGCGGCAGGGATCCGCCGTGCTGGTTGTCGGAAAAGGAGCCGCTAGTGGGAAAGAGGAGGGTAAATTTTCAGCGTTGCTGGCTCCCCGTCAGCCGGATTGGGTTGCATCGCAGGGGTGTCGAAAGAGTCAACTGCGGTCCAAAGCTGTTGGACTTGGGTGAAAAGGGCGTTTATTCTTCCTATACGT
>NZ_JBVBUV010000095.1:0-12051 GCF_057445395.1 Litorivivens sp. | reverse complement strand
ACGGTATACCGAAAGCGAGATGGGGCCCTCATCTCGCTTTTTTGCGCGCGCCCACTTTATCCGTTCGTATTCTGGCCTGTTGTCACGGTAGAATGCGGCACACTCTGTTACCCAAGGAGGTTTGCTTGACGGTTCCAGCCATACTCGCCCTAGCCGATGGCAGCATATTCAGGGGTATTGCAATAGGGGCCGAAGGGCACTCCGTTGGGGAAGTGGTCTTCAATACGGCCATGACCGGGTATCAGGAGATACTGACCGACCCGTCCTATGCAAAACAGCTGATTACTCTGACCTATCCTCATATCGGCAATACCGGGGTCAATGACGAAGACGAGGAAGCCAGTGAGATATGGGCATCCGGTCTGATCATTCGTGACCTGCCGATGCTGGCCAGCAATTTTCGCAGCCAGCAGAGCCTTTCTGATTATCTGAAAGCCCGCAATATTGTGGGTATCGCCGACATCGACACCCGTCGCCTGACACGCCTACTGCGCGACAAAGGCGCCCAGAACGGCTGCTTGATGGCGGGCGATATCGATGACGACAAGGCGCTTGCGCTGGCCAGGGACTTTGCCGGTCTTAAAGGTATGGATCTGGCCAAGGAAGTGACCACTTCCGAAGTATACAGCTGGCGTGAAGGCACATGGCAGTTGGGCGCTGGGCACCAGACGCTCGGCGACGCCGATTTGCCCTACAACGTGGTGGCTTATGATTTTGGAGCGAAGCGCAATATCTTGCGTATGCTCACGGATCGCGGCTGCCGCCTGACGGTGGTTCCCGCCAAGACCCCGGCTGCAGACGTACTGGCCATGAATCCCGACGGTGTGTTCTTGTCTAATGGCCCGGGCGACCCGGAGCCCTGCGACTATGCTATTGCAGCGATCCGCGAGATTGTGGATGCGGGCCTTCCTGTTTACGGCATTTGTCTGGGGCATCAGCTGCTGGCGTTGGCCTCTGGCGCCAAAACAGTGAAGATGAAATTTGGTCACCACGGCGCCAACCATCCGGTTCAGGATCTGAAGACCGGCGTCGTCCACATCACCAGTCAGAATCACGGCTTTGCGGTAGACGAGGCCAGTCTGCCTGACAACCTTCAGGCTACTCATAAGTCTCTGTTTGACGGCAGTCTGCAAGGCGTGCATCGCACCGACAAGCCTGCCTTCAGCTTTCAGGGACACCCGGAAGCAAGCCCTGGGCCACACGATATCGCGCCGCTGTTTGACCACTTTGTGGAGCTGATGCAGGCCCATAAAGACAAGCTGTAAGCGCCAGCCCATCAGGTCCGTGCTTCGGGTGCGGGCCTGACGTCGGACGCCAGGCGTCGGACGAAAAAGCGATGCGTCAGACGCCAGACTTGTGGCGTCCGACCCCAAACTAACGAAGTACAGATTTCGACGGTTACGACAACGCCATGCCAAAACGCACAGATATCCAATCCATCCTCATTCTCGGCGCCGGTCCTATTGTGATCGGCCAGGCCTGTGAGTTCGACTACTCCGGTGCTCAGGCCTGCAAGGCGCTGAAGGAAGAGGGGTACCGCGTCATCCTGGTGAACTCCAACCCGGCAACCATCATGACGGATCCGGCGATGGCCGATGCAACCTATATCGAGCCGGTGCAGTGGCAGACGGTTGCCAAGATCATCGAAAAAGAACGCCCGGATGTGGTGCTGCCTACCATGGGTGGTCAGACCGCACTGAACTGTGCGCTGGATCTGGCGCGCGAAGGTATTCTGGAAAAATACGACGTTGAGCTGATTGGGGCCAACAAAGAAGCCATCGATAAAGCTGAAGATCGCCAGTTATTCGATCAGGCGATGAAGCGTATTGGCCTGGAAACACCCCGCTCGGCATTAGCCCACAGTATGGAAGAGGCGCTGCAGGTGCTGGATTCCATCGGCTTTCCGGCCATTATCCGCCCGTCCTTTACTATGGGTGGCAGCGGCGGTGGTATTGCCTACAACCGTGAAGAATACATCGAGATCTGCGAGCGCGGCCTGGATCTGTCGCCCACCAATGAGCTGCTGATCGATGAATCCCTGATTGGTTGGAAAGAATACGAGATGGAGGTTGTTCGTGATAAAAACGACAACTGCATCATTATCTGTTCGATCGAAAACTTTGATCCGATGGGGGTTCACACTGGTGACTCCATCACGGTTGCGCCGGCCCAGACCCTGACCGACAAGGAATACCAGATCATGCGCAACGCCTCTTGTGCGGTGCTGCGTGAGATTGGTGTGGAAACCGGCGGCTCTAACGTACAGTTCGGTATTGACCCGAAAGATGGCCGCATGGTCATTATCGAAATGAACCCGCGTGTCAGTCGTTCCTCTGCACTGGCGTCAAAAGCCACCGGTTTCCCGATAGCGAAAGTGGCGGCGAAGCTTGCGGTAGGGTATACCCTCGACGAACTTCAGAACGATATTACCGGCGGCGCAACTCCGGCGTCATTTGAGCCGGCTATTGACTATGTCGTTACCAAGATTCCGCGCTTCACCTTCGAAAAGTTTGGTGAGGCGCAGCCGCGTCTGCATACCCAGATGAAGTCTGTGGGTGAGGTTATGGCCATCGGGCGCTCATTCCAGGAATCAGTACAGAAGGCGCTGCGCGGATTGGAAGTTGGGTCTTCCGGCTTTGAGCACAAAATTGATACCGATCGCAGTGATGCCCGCGAGACGCTTATTGGAGAGCTGACCAACCCTGGCCCGGAGCGTATCTGGTACGTGGGTGATGCCTTCCGCATGGGGATGAGTGTCGATGAGGTCTACGAATTCTCCGGTATCGACCCCTGGTTTCTAGTCCAGATCGAAGACATCATCAAGACTGAAAACAGCCTAAAATCCGTGAAGCTCGAGGATATCGACGCGGACATGATGTTCAGGCTCAAGCGAAAAGGCTTTTCCGACCAGCGCCTTGGTGTTTTGCTGGGCGTGGGTAAAACGGCCGTGCGGGACCAGCGTCTGAAACTGAATGTACGCCCGGTATTTAAACGTGTAGATACCTGCGCCGCAGAATTTTCGACCTCAACCGCCTACATGTATTCCACCTACGAAGAAGAGTGTGAAGCCAATCCGTCCGACCGGGACAAGATTCTGGTTATCGGCGGTGGTCCCAACCGTATCGGGCAGGGTATCGAGTTTGACTACTGCTGTGTGCACGCAGCATTGGCAATGCGCGACGATGGTTATGAAACCATCATGGTTAACTGTAACCCGGAAACGGTTTCTACCGACTACGACACCTCAGATCGTTTGTACTTTGAGCCGGTAACTCTGGAAGACGTGCTGGAAATTGTCGACAAGGAAAAGCCCAAGGGCGTTATTGTCCAGTTCGGTGGACAGACCCCCTTGAAGCTTGCGCGTGCTCTGGAAGCTGCAGGCGTACCGATAATTGGCACGACCCCAGATGCAATAGATCGCGCCGAAGATCGCGAGCGCTTCCAGCAAATGATCAACAAGCTTGGGCTGCTGCAACCGCCTAACGCCATTGTGCGATCCTCTGCTGAAGCCATGAAAGTGGCTGAGAAAATAGGCTACCCCCTGGTGGTGCGTCCATCGTATGTGCTTGGTGGGCGGGCGATGGAAATCGTCTACAAAGAAGATGAGTTGGAACGCTACATGGTGCAGGCCGTGCATGTGTCTGAAGATTCGCCGGTACTGCTCGATCACTTCCTGAGCGCCGCCGTTGAGGTGGATATTGATGCGGTCTCCGACGGCAAGGATGTGGTCATTGGTGCCATCATGCAGCACATTGAGCAGGCGGGCGTGCACTCGGGCGATTCGGCCTGTTCGCTACCGCCGTATTCATTGCCTCAAGATGTGCAGAATGAAATGCGCGATATTGTGAAAGCAATGGCGATAGAGTTGGGCGTCAAGGGGTTGATGAATGTTCAGCTCGCTTGGCAGGATGGCAAGATCTACGTTATCGAAGTGAATCCACGCGCATCGCGTACGGTGCCTTTTGTTTCCAAATGCATCGGTGTTTCGCTGGCGAAAGTAGCAGCACGCTGCATGGCTGGCACGTCGCTAGAAGACCAAAACTTCACCCAAGAAATTGTGCCCACCTACTACAGTGTTAAAGAGGCGGTTTTCCCTTTCAATAAATTCCCGGGTGTAGACCCGATTCTTGGCCCGGAAATGAAATCGACCGGTGAGGTGATGGGCTTGGGTGAAAGTTTTGCTGAAGCCTTTGCCAAAGCCCAGCGCGGGGCGGGTGAAAAGCTACCCAAGCCGGGGCTGGCGTTTATCAGTGTGCGTAATCCAGATAAGCCAGGTGCTGTCGCTGTAGCCAAACAGTTGCTGGAATTCGGCTTTACCCTTTGCGCAACTCGCGGAACACATGCCGTGTTAACGGAAGCTGGGCTCGAGTGCAAACGGGTAAACAAGGTTAAGGAAGGTCGTCCCCATATTGTGGATATGGTGAAAAACGGTGATATCAAACTGATCATCAATACAACGGAAGGCAAGCAGGCTATCGCGGACTCTTCCACCATTCGGCGCTCGGCACTGGCTGGCAAGATTCCCTACACCACCACCTTGGCGGGTGCGGAGGCTATCTGTATGGCGCTCTCCTTTGGTGAGGAGAAAGTGGTTCGACGCCTGCAGGATGTACACAGAGGGATATTGCAATGAGCCAGGTACCCATGACCGTAGAAGGCGAAGCCAAACTGCGGGAAGAGCTGAAGCGTCTTAAAACCGTTGACCGACCGCGCATTATTCAGGCAATTGCCGAGGCGCGTGAGCACGGCGATCTGAAAGAAAATGCTGAATATCACGCTGCACGTGAGCAGCAGGGGTTTTGCGAGGGGCGCATCAAGGAGCTGGAAGGTAAGCTGTCTGAGGCGCGCGTAATAGACGTAAAAAACCTGCCCAACACCGGCAAAGTGATCTTCGGGGTCACCGTTGGTCTTATCAATTGCGAAACAGACGAAGAGGTGCGCTATCGTATCGTGGGTGAAGACGAAGCCAACGTAAAAGAAGGCATGATCTCCGTCACCTCACCCATTGCGCGTGCACTGATTGGTAAAACCGAGGGCGATGTCGTGGTTGTAAGGGCGCCCGGTGGTGACATCGAATACGAGATTGACAAAGTCGAGCACCTGTAAGCGATTTCTGTGCGTGCTTTACTGGGGTGGCGGCAGCCACCTTGCGGGGCGATGTGTTCAGGCGCCCCTGATGGCTCAGCGTAGCAGATTGGAGAGCTTGGGGTTGGGCTTCTTGGCTGCGCGGTAGATCAGCGCTACCTTGCCGATGGATTGAACCAGCTCAGCCCGATGGGTTTCACACAGGTAGCTAATAACCATTTTACGGTCTGCCGGCTCGGGAATGGCCAGTTTCACCTTGATCAATTCGTGATCTTCCAGCGCGCGCTCCAGCTCGGCGTCGACGCCTTCTGTTACACCCTTGCCAGCAATCATCACCACGGGCTTCAGTTTATGGCCGATTGTGCGCAATTGTTTCCGCTTGGCTGTGTCCATCTGATTGAGATCCGACTGCGTAAAAGGGCGCGTATTGTACTCAAAAGGTATACTGTGCGCGAATGAATTGAAAAGCCGAATGAAAAACAGGGTTATATCTTGGCAAAGAAGCGATCAGCGTCCAGTGGCGCCTGGCTCAAAGAGCATTTTGACGACCACTATGTAAAGCAGGCCAAGCGCGAGGGCTACCGCTCTCGCGCCTGTTACAAACTGTTGGAAATACAGGAAAAAGACCGGATTCTTCGGCCTGGAATGCAGGTCCTGGATCTTGGGGCGGCGCCGGGCGGGTGGTCGCAGGTGTCGGCGGAAATCATTGGTACCAGCGGGCGGGTAATTGCGTCGGATATTCTGCCCATGGATACACTGGCCGACGTGGAGTTTTTACAGGGCGATTTCACAGAAGATCACGTGTTTGAGGAACTGTTGGCGCTCATTGGCGACCAACCCTTGGACCTTGTAATTTCCGACATGGCCCCAAACATGAGTGGTATGAATGCAGTTGATCAGCCACGCTCCATGTATCTGGTAGAGCTGGCGCTTGATATGGCCCGCCGCGTGTTGCGCCCTGGTGGGGTGTTCCTCAGTAAAGCCTTTCACGGTGAGGGCTATGAAGAGTTCTACCGGGAGTTGAAATCAGCCTTTGACACCACGGTAACACGCAAACCCAAGGCCTCGCGGCCGCGCTCGCGTGAAGTGTACGTGCTCGGCAAGGGGTTTAAGGGCTAGGCTGCTGAATTTTAACAACTTTGTAACAAACTGTGCCTGGCCGGTTTCGATAGCCGCGATGGCGGTTCTGTAGTAAAGTGGAACGTTGAGAGTATTGAGGCGTAAGCGGATTGAGCGCTTGTGCCAGAGAGGATTTCTTTTGAACGATATGGCAAAAAACCTGTTGTTGTGGCTGATTATCGCTGCAGTACTGCTGTCGGTATTCAACAACTTCAGTGTTAAACCTAATCCTGACACGCTGACCTATTCGCAGTTTATTCAGGAAGTGCGCAACGATCGGATTGAAAAAGTGACGGTCGATGGGCTGGTGATTCGTGGTCTTCGGCGGGACAATTCCGACTTTGAAACTGTTCGCCCGATGATTGAAGATCCCAAATTGATGGATGATCTTTACAATCACAATGTAGAAGTGCGCGGTACCAAGCCGGCTGAACAAAGCATCTGGTCACAGTTGCTGATCGCCAGCTTCCCCATTCTTATCATTATTGCCGTGTTCATGTTTTTTATGCGCCAGATGCAGGGCGGTGCCGGTGGCGGTGGTCGCGGTGGACCGATGGCCTTTGGCAAGAGCAAGGCGCGGCTGCTCAGTGAGGATCAGATTAAAACCACCTTTGCCGATGTCGCGGGTGTCGACGAAGCTAAAGAAGATGTGCAGGAACTGGTAGAGTTTCTGCGCGATCCCGGCAAATTCCAGCGTTTGGGTGGTCGTATTCCACGCGGTGTGTTGATGGTCGGCTCACCGGGTACTGGTAAAACCCTGCTTGCCAAAGCGATTGCGGGCGAAGCCAAGGTGCCATTCTTTTCGATTTCTGGTTCCGACTTTGTAGAAATGTTTGTCGGGGTTGGTGCGTCGCGGGTACGCGACATGTTCGAGCAGGCCAAAAAGCAGTCGCCCTGCATTATCTTTATCGACGAGATCGACGCAGTGGGTCGTCACCGCGGCGCAGGCCTCGGTGGTGGGCACGATGAGCGCGAGCAGACCTTGAACCAGCTGCTGGTGGAAATGGACGGCTTTGAGGGGAATGAAGGCGTCATTGTGATCGCTGCGACCAACCGCCCTGATGTGCTTGATCCTGCATTGCTGCGCCCCGGGCGATTTGACCGACAGGTTGTCGTTGGTCTGCCCGATATTCGCGGCCGTGAGCAGATTCTTAAAGTTCATATGCGCAAGGTGCCTTTGGCAGATGATGTCAATCCGTCGCTGATCGCACGTGGCACCCCCGGTTTCTCCGGTGCGGATCTGGCTAACCTGGTGAACGAAGCCGCGCTGTTTGCCGCGCGCGCTAACTTGCGGCTGGTTGGGATGGATCAGTTTGACCTTGCCAAAGACAAGATCATGATGGGCGCCGAGCGCAAATCCATGGTCATGTCAGACAAAGAAAAACTGAACACTGCCTATCACGAAGCTGGGCACGCGATTGTTGGTCGTATCGTGCCCGAGCATGACCCGGTTTATAAGGTCAGCATTATTCCGCGTGGCCGGGCGCTTGGCGTTACGATGTTTCTCCCCGAAGAAGATCGCTACAGTCACAGCCGCAGGCATATCGTAAGCCAGATTTGCTCGTTGTTTGGCGGTCGTATCGCCGAAGAAATGACGCTCGGCAAAGAGGGTATTACCACGGGCGCGTCAAACGACATCAAGCGTGCCACAGAGCTGGCACGTAATATGGTGACCAAGTGGGGCCTCTCCGAAAAAATGGGTCCGCTGCTTTACGACGAAGGCGAAGAAGAAGTATTTCTCGGTCGTTCAGCCACCCAGCATCACAAGAGCGTTTCCGAAGAAACTGCCCGTGAAATTGATGAAGAAGTGCGTACGATCATCAATGATTGCTACACCCGAGCTTACGAAATACTCGAATCCCATCGTGATAAGCTCGACGTGATGGCCGATGCACTGATGAAGTATGAAACCATCGACTCTCACCAGATCGATGACATCATGTCAGGCAAGCCGCCTCGTGAGCCTTCGGATTGGGGCAACCCCAATCCGCCAACGGGTGGCGGTGGCGAGACTGCCAGTGGCGATTCCCCGGATTCCAAAGAGGGGCCAATTGGCGGCCCTGCTGGAACTCACTGACTGATACCATGAGTTCAGTTCACTCAGAACCCGCGCAGCGTCTTGTCTGCGCGGGGCGCTCTGTCGATCTTTCTCGTCCGCGAGTCATGGGCATTCTCAATGTAACACCGGATTCCTTTTCCGATGGCGGGCGATATTTCGCTGATATTGATCGTGCACGCGCGCATGCGGAGGCGATGATTGCCGCCGGTGCAGATTTCATCGATATCGGTGGCGAGTCCACACGTCCTGGCGCTGCACCCGTGGGGGTTTCGGAGGAGCTGGATCGTGTGGTCCCGGTTGTTGAGATGGTCGCTAGCGAATTTGATGTGATTGTCTCGGTCGACACCTCCAAGCCCGAGGTTATGCGCGAGTCGGCCCGGGTGGGTGCGGGCTTGCTGAATGATGTGCGCGCACTTCAGGAGCCGGGTGCGTTGGCAGCTGCTGCTGAAACAGGTTTGCCGGTGTGCTTGATGCATATGCAGGGCGCACCAGGATCTATGCAAAATTCCCCCCATTACGATGACGTAGTTGCAGAAGTTTTGGTATTTCTGCGGGCTCGCATAGCCGCCTGTGAAACTGCGGGTATAGAGCGTAGTCGTATAATCGCGGATCCGGGGTTTGGTTTTGGTAAGACTCCCGAACACAATCTGCAACTTTTAAATCGCATGGCGATGCTGCAGAGTCTAAATTGCCCGATTTTGGCGGGCCTTTCCAGGAAGTCGCTGTTGGGCGCTATTACCGGACGCCCAGTCGAACAAAGAGGCGTTGCTAGCGCAGTCGCGGCGGCGCTGGCAGTCCATGGCGGTGCCCGTATAATTCGTTCGCATGACGTCGCTGAAACCGTCGATGCAGTTAAAGTCGCCTGGGCAACAACAAGAGAGGCATTGGATGGCTAGAAAGTATTTTGGAACAGATGGCATTCGCGGTCGTGTGGGTGAGGGCAATATCACGCCGGAGTTCGTGCTCAGACTGGGTTGGGCGGTTGGCAAAGTTCTGGCAAAAAAGCCGGGCGATAAGGTGTTGATTGGCAAGGATACGCGAATATCAGGCTATATGTTTGAGTCGGCGCTTGAAGCAGGCCTGGTAGCAGCCGGTGTGGATGTACGTCTGCTTGGACCCATGCCGACGCCCGCGATCGCCTATTTGACGCGTACCATGAAGGCGAATGCAGGCATTGTGATCAGTGCCAGCCACAATCCCTTCAACGACAATGGCATTAAGTTTTTTTCCGGGAGCGGCTGCAAGCTGCCCGACGAGGTTGAACTCGCCATTGAGGCGCAACTGGAAGAGCCGATGAGCACACTGGATTCTGCCCATTTGGGTAAAGTGTCGCGTATTAATGATGCGCCCGGTCGCTACATAGAATTCTGCAAGCGAGCAATGCCGATTGGTTGTTCGCTTGACGGTCTGAGCATTGTGGTAGATTGCGCGCATGGTGCAACCTATCAGGTAGGTCCGCAAACGTTAAAAGAGCTCGATGCTCGGGTGATCACCATGGGGGCGTCGCCCGATGGCCTTAATATCAATAAAAATGTAGGCTCAACGGCGCCCGATGCGTTGCAGAAACGTGTTGTTGAAGAGGGTGCTGACCTGGGTATCGCTTTTGATGGCGATGGTGACCGGGTGGTTTTTGTTGATCATCGTGGTGAAGTGGTTGATGGCGACGAATTGCTCTTCATAATAGCCCAGCATGAACTGCTTAAATCGGGAGCCGTTAGCGGTGTCGTTGGTACGCTGATGAGTAATTTGGGGTTCGAGCTAGCCTTAAAAGAGCTGGAAATTCCCTTTGCACGCGCTAAGGTGGGAGACCGTTACGTTAAAGAGCTGATGGAATCTCGGGGCTGGACCTTGGGCGGAGAAAATTCGGGACATATCATCTGCTCCGATATTACGACAACGGGCGACGGCATTATTGCTGCGCTGAAAGTACTGTATGCGATGGTCGACTCCGGCCGCAGCCTGGCGGATCTGAAGTCAGGCATGCGCAAATTTCCGCAGATTATGCAAAATGTTCGGGTTAAGCCGGGTAGTAATATCATGGAGAGCGACGAGCTGCAGCGTGCGGTAACGAGCGTTGAAGCCGAACTGGGCGGAAAAGGGCGGGTGTTGTTGCGGCCCTCCGGTACCGAGCCAGTCATTCGCGTGATGGTGGAAGGTGAGTGCGCCGATACGGTCTCGCGCCTGTGTGCCGGGCTTTCGCAAAAAGTTGAATCTCTGGTGGCGTAAGTCGCGATTGTTTCTTGTGTAGGGTGGGCAGTTTCTGTAACATTGGCGCCCGTTCTGGGGGGTAAGGTATAACAATGCGGCAGGCTCTGATAGCTGGTAACTGGAAAATGCATGGCGATAGTCAGCAGATTCATCAGTTACTGGGTGAGCTCAAGCCGGCGGTCGCTGATGCAGAGGCCGATATCGCTGTTATTCCCCCTGCCGTGTACATCCCGCTGTGTGATGAATTGCTTAAAGGCTCTAATGTGGTCTTTGGTGCGCAAAACGTCAGTGAGCAGCGGGAACAGGGCGCCTTCACCGGTGAGTTGGCAGCGTCAATGTTGAAAGACTGCGGCTGCACTTATGTGTTGGTAGGGCATTCCGAGCGCCGCGCCTTGTATGGTGAGAATGATGCGCTTGTAGCGGGTAAAGTTGCCGCTGCTCTGGCAGCAGAACTCAAGCCCATATTGTGCGTCGGAGAGTCTCGCGCGCAACGTGAGGCGAATGAAACGCTTGAGGTAGTTGGGCAGCAGGTCGACGTGGTGTTGTCGACGCTGGCAGACGGACACGATCAATTGACCATTGCCTATGAACCTGTATGGGCGATCGGAACGGGCTTGACAGCATCACCGGAGCAGGCTCAGGAAGTGCATGCGTTTATTCGCAGTAAACTGGCAGCACACAGTCAGGCACTCGCGGAGAAAGTTCGCATTTTATATGGCGGTAGCGTTAAAGCCGCCAACGCGAAGGAACTGTTCAGTCAGCCCGATATTGATGGTGGTTTGGTTGGCGGTGCCTCGCTGGACGCGGCCGAATTTGCCGCGATTTGTCATTCGATTGGTTAGGTCATGGAACAACTGATACTGATATTTCACGTACTGGCGGCGATAGCAATTATCGGCCTTATCCTGATTCAACAGGGGAAAGGCGCCGATATGGGGGCATCGTTCGGCAGCGGCGCGTCGCAAACCCTGTTTGGTTCGAGTGGTAGCGGTAATGCGCTGACTCGAGCAACAGCCATTCTGGCCACACTGTTCTTCTGTACCAGTCTGGGCCTGGCTTTCGTTGCAAAAGAGAAGGCTGGTGGCTCTGATCTTGGGTTTGATGAGCAAATTCCCGCGCTGGAAGAAAGCCGCGATGTTGCGCCGGTGCCAGAATCTGTGAATGACGAGATTCCAGAGTTGCCGCGCAGTAGTGGTAGTGAGGAAATTCCGCAGTAATTTCTGAAAATATAGCCGAAGTGGTGGAATTGGTAGACACGCCATCTTGAGGGGGTGGTGAGCATAGCTCGTGCGGGTTCAAGTCCCGCCTTCGGCACCAATATAAGGTTTTCAGTGTTCCGGGGAGGTCCTGAAAGCTAGTAAGTACGGGGCTTAAAGCCCGATAGAGTGTCCAAGCGGTTTCGCAGCATTCTATTGCAATCTGGGGGTATCAGGGGGTAATTCTCCCAAGCCCAAAGCAAAAGTGCCCCCCACCATGCCCCTCGCCGACCTTGAAATCCGCAATGCCTCTCCCCGCGATAAGCAATACAAGCTCACTGATGGCGGGGGCCTCTACCTACTCGTTCTGATGTTCAAGTATCG